>CAISGS010000329.1 GCA_903884915.1 uncultured Caulobacteraceae bacterium
CGACCAGACCATCGTTTCGACCGCCATGCCGCGTATTGCCATGCAGTTGAAGGGCTTGGACCTCTATGCGTGGGTGACGACCGCCTATCTTCTGTCCTCGACCGTGACGGTGCCGATCTACGGCAAGCTTTCAGATATCTATGGACGTAAGCCGATCCTGATTGCGGGCGTGATCATCTTCACGCTGGGGTCGTGGCTCTGTGGCATGTCTGGAGAATTCAACCACGGCGTCCAAGATGGCAGCGGCATGGTGCAGCTGATCGTCTTCCGAGGCGTTCAGGGGCTCGGTGGTGGGGCCTTGATGATTTCAGCCTTCACCATCATTGCCGATCTATTCCCGCCGAGGGAACGGGGCCGGTTTGCCGGTCTGTTCGGCGGCGTGTTCGGCTTGGCCTCGATCCTTGGCCCCGTTCTGGGCGGTTTTTTCACCCAGATCCCGATGGTCAATCTGGGCCCGGTCTCGTTCGAGGGCTGGCGTTTGATTTTCTATATCAACCTGCCCCTGTCGCTGCTGGCCCTGTTCATGATCATCGTCAAGATGCCCGTCTTGACCCGCCGTGTGCCGGGCAAGGTCGATTGGGCTGGTGCCGCCCTGATCGTCGTGACCTTCATTCCGTTCCTGTTGGCGCTCAGCTGGGGTGGACGCGACTATGCTTGGAACTCGCCGCGCATCTTGGAGCTCTTGGCCCTTTCGGCGGTGGGACTCGTTGGCTTCCTCTTTGCAGAGACCCGCGCCAGCCACCCGATCTTGCCGCTGGGCCTATTTCGCAACCCGACCTTCACGCGGGCCAATTTCTCGCTGCTGTTGGTCTCGGTCGCCTTTATGGGCGTGGTGTCGTTCTTACCGCTCTATATGCAGCTTGGGCTTGGCGCTAAGCCCTCAGAGAGCGGTGTCGCGATGTTGCCCCTGATGCTGGGCATGATCCTCTCGTCGGTGATTTCAGGGCGCATGGTCAGCCGAACGGGACATTTTAAGCCGGTGCTCCTGACCGGTCTTTGTATTCTGGTGTTAGGCCTGTTCCTTTTGGTTCAGTCTGAGCCTGGGCAGCCGCTTTGGGATGTCAGTTGGCGCGTGTTCATCATGGGTGTCGGCCTTGGTCCGACTCAGAGCCTGTTCAATCTGGCCATTCAAAATTCAGTCAAGCCGCAGGATATTGGCGTTGCAACCGCCAGTTCCCAGTTCTTCCGCCAAGTGGGTTCGACCATGGGCGTGGCCATCTTCGGCACCTTGCTGACGACCAATCTGGCCAGTGCGGCCAAGAAAATTTCAGGAAGTTTGGCCTTCAAGCTCGAAGATTTGGAACGGCTCGCTGCCACGCGCGCTGTTGGCTCGGCGGGTCCGTCGGCGGTGGATCAGACGGTTCAGCGGATCCTATCGATGGCGATTCACAACATGTTTGCCGCTGGCATTCTGGTGCTGCTCGTGGCCTTTTTGCTTAGCCTCACTATCCCCGGGGTCCGCTTGGCCGGACGGGGGCCTCAGTTAGAGGGCGAGTAGAGGCGTCTACATTAGGCCCAGGGCCTTGAAACTGGCCACGCCGTCTCTGCCGACGACGAGATGGTCGTGGACGCTGATCCTAAGGGTGCGGCCCGCCTCGATGATCTGCTTGGTCATGTCCACATCCGCGCCGGACGGACTGGGGTCACCCGAGGGGTGATTGTGGACGAGGATGATCGACGAGGCTGACAGTTCCAGAGCCCGGCGCATGACCTCTCGCGGATAGACGGGTGCGTGGTCCACCGTGCCTTGGCCAAGCTGTTCATCGGCGATCAGTTGGTTCTTTTTGTCGAGGAACAGGACCCGAAACTGTTCGCGCGCCTCGCTGGCCAGCATGACCCGCACATAGCCCAGCAGGGCGGTCCAAGACGAGATCACGGTGCGTTTGCGAAGGCCCGCCCGCATCTGGCGCAGCGCCCCCTCCTGCATCAGCTTGAGGTCCAGAGCGGCGGCCTCGCCAATGCCCGGCACGCTCTGAAGCTCATCAAGCGAGGCCCCTAGAACTCCCGCCATATCGCCAAACCGGGTCAGGAGGGCCTTGGCGCGCGGCTTGACGTCGCCGCGTGGAAAGGTGCGAAAGAGAAACAGCTCGAGCACTTCATAGTCTGGCAAGGCCTCCAGCCCGCCCTTGCGCGCCCGTTGCCGCAGACGGTCACGGTGGCCATAGAGATCATGGGCCACAGCCGTATCCTCAAAACCCTGTTCGTCCTGGGGCATAGATTTGATCCGACTTGAGGCTCAGCGATCCGGCGATCGCGCGCAGGATAGACCGGTC
>CAISGS010000330.1 GCA_903884915.1 uncultured Caulobacteraceae bacterium
CTGCGCGACTGGGGCGTATCGCGCCAGCGCTATTGGGGCTGCCCGATCCCGATCATCCATTGCCAGGCTTGCGGCCCCGTCTCGGTCCCGGCCGACCAGTTGCCGGTCGTACTGCCCGATGATGTCGAGTTTGACCGCCCCGGCAATCCATTGCTGCGCCATCCCACTTGGCGCCACGTTGCCTGCCCCACATGCGGCGGCAAGGCGGAGCGCGAGACCGATACACTCGACACCTTTGTTGACAGTTCTTGGTATTTTGCCCGGTTCGCTGATCCCAAAGCGTCGGACCCGGTCAACCGAGCGGCGGCGGACTATTGGCTGCCGGTCGATCAATATATTGGCGGCGTCGAGCATGCGGTGCTGCATCTGCTCTATGCTCGCTTCATCACCCGCGCCCTCAAGGACACCGGCGCCCTCGGCGTCGAGGAGCCGTTTGCGGGGCTCTTTACCCAAGGCATGGTCACCCACGAAACCTATCGGCTTGCCGACGGTAGCTGGGTCGAGCCACAGGCGGTCGATATTGTCCACGAGGGCAATCAAAGGCTCGCCCGCCTGATTGACGGCGGCGATGCTGTGACCATCGGCGATATCGAAAAGATGTCGAAGTCCAAGAAGAACGTCGTCGCACCGGAGGACATCTTTGACGCCTATGGTGTCGATGCGGCCCGCCTCTTTGTCATGTCCGACAGTCCGCCTGAGCGCGACGTCCAATGGACCAATGGCGGGGTTGAAGGCGCTTGGCGCTTTGTCCACCGGGTCTGGAATGAGTTTGATAGTCAGCCCGAAGGCACCGCGCCTAAGGCAGACTATAGCAGCGATCCAAAATCACTCGAGGTCATCAAGGCCGCCCATCGCCTGATCGGCAGCCTGACCGACTCTATCGAGGGCTTCCGTTTCAATGGTGGCATTGCGCGGCTCTATGAATTCCTGAACATTTTAAAGGGTCTACCGGTCTCAGGGGCAAGCGACGCAGCACTAGCGGCGCGGGCTGAGGCCCTATCGATCTTGGCGCGCCTGATCGCACCCTTTACGCCCCACCTGGCCGAAGAATGCTGGGCGCGTCTGGGCGGTGAAGGTTTGGTCGTCGATGCCCCCTGGCCGGTCATCGATCCTGCGCTTGCGGCTGAAGACCAGCGGACCTTGCCCGTACAGATCAACGGTAAGCGGCGCGGTGAAGTGACGGTGGCCGCCGGTCTGGGTGAGGTCGAGGTCGAAAAAATAGCGCTGGCGGACGGCGACGTTGCGCGCCACCTTGAGGGCCTGACGGTTCGCAAGGTCATTGTCGTCAAGGACCGGATCGTCAATATCGTCGCCAACTGAACGACCGCTGCGGATCATCGAGGCTAGGGGATCACTTGGAACATCGGATCGTCACATCAGGCCCCACGCGGTGGCTAGCGCTCGGGGCGACCGTGATGGGCTGCCTTAGCCTCGCGGCCTGTGGTTTCACGCCCCTCTATGCCTCACCGGGCGTGGTGCCGGGGCTGTCGGCAATCGCAACTGATGTCGCTCAAGGACGAGCAGGCTATCTGCTGCGCGAAGATCTCGATGATGCCTTTGGTCGCGACGGCGCCATTCCAGCCGCCTACCGGCTCAAGATCGTGGTTGAGGAAAAGCGTCTGCCGCGCGGCCTTCGCGTCGACAATGTCGCAAACCGCTACGAGCTTCAGCTCAAAATCACCTATAGTCTCACCGATGCCCAGACCCGCGCCATCCTGATCTCTGGCCTTGTTCCCATCGCCGTCACTTATGACTCCGCCGATGCCCCCTATGGCGGGATCTCGGCTCAGCAGGACGGTCAAAAGCGTGCGGCGTCAGAGGCAGCTCAGCAGATCAGGCTTGAGATCGCGCGCTATTTCGCCAGTAAAAAGGCACCCTAGACCCATGATTTTGGCCAAAAAGCCCGATATTGATCGGTTTTTGGCCCAGCCGGGGTCTGATATCCGGGCCGTCCTGCTCTATGGCAAGGACCGCGCCGTTGTCCGCGAGCGAGCCGATCTGGTCGCCGCTAAGTCCACGCAAAATCCTGACGATCCGTTTGACGTCGCGGTCCTGACCGAGACGGACCTGTCTAACGATACCGCGCGCCTCGTGGATGAGTTGGCCGCGATGTCACTGATGGGCGGGAGACGGCTCGTGCGGCTCAAGCTCACAGGTGAGAAGGGTCCCGTCGATAAGGCCGCCGCTGACGCCCTCAAACAACATATTGATGGCCTCCTCAATGGCGAGGCCATGCTCTTGATCGAGGCCGGGGCGCTGGCCAAGGACTCCGCCCTGCGCAAGGCCGCCGAACAGGCCAAGACCGGCGCCGTGGTCATACCCTGCTATGAGGACGACACCGGCGACGTTGCCCGGCTGGTCCGCGACCTTCTAAGCAAGGACCGGGTTGGCCTGAGCGCCGACGCCCTTGATCTGGTCGTGGCGCGGTTGCCAAGGGAGCGCGGCGTAGTCCGCCAAGAGATTGAACGGCTGGTCCTATTCCTCGGGCCCGGAAGCGGCGTGAGCGCGACGCCCGCCGATCTGGCCCCCTTTCTGGGGGTCGAGCCAGAGGCCTCGTTGAGTGACGCGGCGGCCGATGCCTTTGGCGGGCGATTGGGCGCCGCGCAAGCTGGATTGCGGCGGGCCTTTGCCGAGGGTGAAAATGGTCCCGCGGCGGTGCGGGCGATCAGCTTCTATATGGGCCGTCTTCGCCGGGTGCTCACATTGCACAAAAGCGGCGCGGGCCTTCAGGAGGCCGCCAAGTCTTCAGGCATCTTTTGGAAACAGGAGCGGGAGTTCCTGCGCCAAGCCCGGGCTTGGAGTCTGGACCAGCTCGCCGACCTCCAGCCCGACCTACTGAACGCCGACCGCGCCTGCAAACAGACCGGCTCGCCCGATACGCTTATTGCGGAAAGACTCGCCTTAACAATCGCGGGTCGGGCGCGGCGTCTAGGGCTCTAGGGCGAAAACACACCATATTTGGTGGTGATAATGCTTTGGTTTCAATATCTTGTAGAAATCTGGCGAAATAACGCTAATCGCGCGCACCCAAGCCCGCCGCCGTGCGCGTCAGACGACGACATAAATCATCCAACTGCTCAAGCGTGGCGTAGGAAATTCGGATTTCGCCCGCGCCGTCGCGGTCAAGGATTTCAACGTCAAGGCCCAAGATGTCGGAGAGGTCCGATTCCAGCGCACGTGTATCTGCATCCTTAAACCCGCCCGCCTTGCCTGGGCGATCCGGGCGAGCGGCAGAACCGGAACCGCCCTTGCGGACCAAGGCTTCGGTCGCCCGAACCGAAAGCCCGCCATCGACGATCTGACGGGCTAGGCCCACGGGGTCAGGGGCGGACACGATGGCGCGCGCGTGGCCTGCGCTGAGGGCGCCGGAGAGGAGGAGGGATTGAACCTCGTCGGGCAGGGACAGCAGGCGCAAGGCATTGGCGACATGGCTACGGCTCTTGCCCACCGTCTGGGCCACAGCCTCCTGCGTGCGTCCGAACCGTTCGATCAGGGCGCGGTAACCTAGGGCCTCTTCGACCGGATTCAGATCGGCCCGCTGGACATTCTCAATAATGCCGATTTCAAGAACCGCCAGATCATCCAGCTCACGCACCAAAATCGGGACGGTCTTTAGCCCCGCCATCTGGGCGGCGCGCCAGCGCCGCTCACCGGCAACGATCTGATAGTCTCCGGCAGAGCCCGGAGCAGGACGAACGAGAATGGGCTGTAGGATGCCAACTTCACGGATGGAGTCGGCCAGTTCGCTGATGTCACCCTCTATAAACTGCCGACGCGGTTGATCTGGATTGCGGCGCAGCAGCTCAATCGGCGTCTCGCGCGCGGCGGCAGAGGCCACGGCGCGGTCGGCGTCACGCGCCTCGGCGCTGGCCAATTCAGCCTCTGATTCCCCCAACAGAGCCGACAGCCCCCGACCCAAACCCCTGCGACCCTCAGCCATCTGTCTGTCTTTCCTTCACGGTGGTCACGTCACGCCGCCTGGGTCTGGCGCGCCCGCTCACGGGCCACCACTTCCTTAGCCAGCTTCAAATAGGCTTGGCTACCGGCGCATTTGAGGTCGTAAATCAGAACGGGCTTGCCGAACGAAGGGGCCTCAGAGACGCGGACATTGCGCGGAATGACCGTCTCATAGACCTTGTCACCAAAGTGGCTACGCACATCCAGCGCGACCTGTTCAGACAGGCTATTACGCTTGTCATACATGGTCAGAACCACGCCTTGAATTTCGAGGGTTGGATTGAGACTGCCGCGCACCAGATCGACCGTGCGCATCAGCTGGCTAAGGCCTTCCAGCGCAAAGAACTCACACTGCAGGGGCACCAGAACAGCGTCCGCAGCGGCCATAGCATTGACGGTCAAGAGGTTCAAAGAGGGCGGGCAGTCGATCAACACATAGGTATAGCGATCCGGGCTGGTATCGGCGCGCAGGGTCGCGAGGGCATCGCGCAGCTTAAAGGACCGGCCTGCGACCTGGGCCAATTCCATCTCAACGCCTGACAGATCGGCATCAGATGGCACAAGATGCAGGCCGGGCAGGGCGGTTTCGACGGCAGCTTCCAAGATCGGGCGCTCACCGAGCAGCACATCATAGATGGTTGTGGTCCGCTTTTGGCGCGGGACGCCAAGGCCCGTCGAGGCATTGCCTTGCGGATCAAGGTCGAGGATCAGCACGCGCTGGCCGACAGCGGCCAAGGCGGTGCCAAGATTGATCGCTGTCGTCGTTTTGCCGACCCCGCCCTTTTGGTTGGAGATCGACAGAACACGCAGGGCCGGAATGGGACTATTGGGCACGATAAAGCCTCTTAATTTCGACGATGCGGCCACGGGGGTCGCTTCGGCTCGGAAACTGTCTAGCTTGGAAGGTCCAGTCTTTGGCGGCCAATTCCAGTTCGGCGTCGACGCCTTCGCCCTTCAGGAACAGGCCCACCGCCCCTAGCTTGAAATAGGGTTGGGCGAAGGTCAAAAGCCGTTCCATCGGCGCAAAGGCCCGCGCTGTAACGCGATCAACCCTCAGGCCAATGCTTTCCGCGCGCACATTATGGACAATGGCAGGTAGGTCGAGGGCTTCGACCACAGCCTCTAAAAACCGGCACCGCTTAGCCATGCTCTCAACCAGATGCACCTCACCGTCGGGGTCATTCTTGAGCAGGATAGCAAGGATCAGTCCGGGAAATCCTGCGCCAGCCCCCAGATCGGCCCAGACCTTGGCCTCGGGTGCCAAGCTGAGCAGTTGGGCGCTATCAAAGGCGTGGCGGCCCCAAAAGTCGGCCATGGCTGAGGGACCGACCAAATTCATTCGCGTGTTCCAGTCAGCGAGGATTTGGCGATAGGTCTCGATATCGGCGATCTGAGCGTCTGTTGCGCCGGTCGCGAGCTGAAAACTGGCTGCATCCGTGACGGCAGGCGCGGGATGGGTTTGATCAAGCGGCATGGGTCGGCCTGCGGACATGGGCGAGCAGAGCGGTCAGGGCCCCGGGTGTCACGCCCTCAATACGGGCGGCTTGGCCTAGCGTCTGGGGCTGAACGCGGATGAGCTTTTCGCGAACCTCGTTGGAGAGGCCGCCAACAAGGCCATAGTTGAGGTCGGCGGGCAGGGTGAGATTTTCATCGCGCCGGAAGGCTTCAACATCCGCCGTTTGACGGTCGAGATAGCCGCTATAGGTCGCATCGATCTCGACCTGTTCGCGCACATCGGGGCTCCATTGGGCGATCTGTGGCCAGACCTGCGTCAGGGCCTCAAACGAGAACTCGGGATAGGCCAGCAGGTGCTTGAGGCTGCGCCTTTGGCCATCGGCCTTCACATAGAGGCCATGGCGACCGGCCTCCTGCGGAGTCAAGGTCAATTGATCGGCTTGGAGCCGTGCGCTCCGCAGGGCGTCAGCCTTAATGGCATAGCGCTCCGCCCGCTCTGGTCCGACACAGCCGAGGGCCAGACCGCGAGCCGTGAGGCGCTGATCGGCATTGTCGGCTCGCAAGGTCAGGCGATATTCAGCCCGACTGGTGAACATGCGATAGGGCTCGGTCACGCCCCGTGTGACGAGATCATCGATCATGACGCCAATATAGGCCTCGTCCCGCGCAAAGGTTACCGCATCGGCGCCTGAGGCCTGACGGGCGGCATTGAGGCCCGCCACGAGACCTTGAGCGCCCGCCTCTTCATAACCCGTCGTGCCGTTGATCTGACCGGCCAGATAGAGCCCCGGCAGGCGCTTGACCTCGAGGGCTGGGGTCAGCTCGCGGGGATCGACATAGTCATATTCAATGGCATAGCCAAACCGGCAGATGACGACCGACTCAAGACCCGGAATGGTGCGCAGGAACAGAGTCTGGGTCTCTTCGGAGACGGAGGTCGAGACGCCATTGGGATAGACCGTGTCGTCATCAAGGCCTTCGGGCTCCAAGAACACCTGATGGCTGGTCTTGTCGGCAAAGCGCACGACCTTGTCTTCAATCGACGGACAATAGCGCGGCCCAACGCCGGTCGTCCGGCCGCCATAGACCGCCGATTCTGTCAGGCGCTCGGCAATGATCTTGTGGGTCTCTTGATTGGTGAAGGTGATGCCGCAAGCAATCTGCGGCGTCGTGATCTTGTCTGTCAGGAACGAGAAGGGCACGGGAGGATTATCAGCCTCCTGCATGTCCAGCTGATCCCAATGGATGGTCGAGCCATCGAGCCGGGCGGGGGTGCCGGTCTTGAGGCGGCCCATGCTCAGGCCCAAGCCATAAAGGCGGTCGGCCAGACCGATGGCGGGCTTATCCCCCACGCGTCCGGCTGGAATACGCTTTTCGCCGAGATGGATGACGCCCTTCAAGAAGGTGCCCGTGGTCAGAACGATCCGGGAGGCCCTATAGGACTGGCCAGCAGCGCCAACAACACCGGCGACGCGGCCCTCTTCGATGATCAAGTCCTCAACTGCCTCCGCATGGAGGGTGAGATTGGGCTGGTTGGCCAGAGCCGCCTGCATGGCCTCGCGGTAGAGCTTGCGATCAATCTGAGAGCGGGGACCGCGAACGGCGGCGCCCTTTGACCGATTGAGCATGCGAAACTGGATACCGGCCTGATCGGCCATCCGGCCCATCAACCCATCAAGGGCGTCGATCTCGCGCACCAGATGGCCCTTGCCCAAGCCGCCAATAGCCGGATTGCAGGACATTTCGCCCAAGGTCTCTAGCCGGTGGGTCAATAACAGGGTCTTGGCCCCAAAGCGCGCGGCAGCCGCTGCGGCCTCGCAGCCCGCATGGCCACCGCCGATGACGATGACGTCCCAGGCCGCTGTCGGCAGAGGGGGCTGAATGGCGCTCACGGGTTTGATCATGTGGGGCAGGGCGGGCCAATGTGCCGCTGAGCGCCTTATAGGCCAACCACCGCTTGGCGTCGAGATGAGTCAGGCGCCATGCGGGCCGGTAGGCGATGTTCCACGTGAAACATCACCCATCGGTCATCGCGGTGGCGGTCTATGTTTCACGTGAAACAGTTCACTTGCCGATGCAGAAGGTGGAAAAGACCGCGCCCAAAACATCCTCGGGATCGATCTTGCCCGTCACCCTCTCGAGCGCCCGCGCCGCTAAACGCACATCCTCGGCGGCCAATTCAGGGCCGAGCGCGAGAACGCCTAAGGCGCGCTCTATATGACCGGCGGCTTCGGACAGGTGGACCGCATGCCGTCGCCGGGTCGCCGCCGGAAAATCCGCACCCGACAGGGCCGCCATGACCCGCTCAGTGAGATCAAGGCGGACGCTATCAGCGCCGTCCCGTGACAGGCTAAGGAACTGAAGCGCCAACCCATGCGCTCGCGCCCAAGCCTCGGCGGCGATACCATCAGCCGACAGGCCAAGATCGGACTTATTGATCAGACAGACGTCGCCCGGCCCAACCAGATCCTTGGCCAAGGCCCAGTCGCCCGATCTTGCCGCACCGTCGACTAGCCAGAGCCGAAGGGCAGCGTCCTGCGCCCAAGCCCGGGCCCGTCGCACACCCTCCTGCTCAATCAAATCGTCGCTCTGACGAATACCGGCCGTATCGGCGAGCAAGAGCTTAAAGCCCGCCAAGACCAGCGGCGCTTCGATAATGTCTCGGGTGGTTCCAGCAATATCAGTGACGATGGCGGCGTCGCGGCCAAGCAGTCCATTGATCAGGCTCGACTTGCCAGCATTGGGCGCACCGATGACGGCAACACGATAGCCATCCCGAATGCGCTCGCCCCGCTGACCGTCGTCCAAGGCGAGGCGCACCTCTGAGAGCAAGCGTTCAAGCGGCGGGCGGGCCATATTTGCCACGGCCTCTGGGACCTCCTCGTCTGGAAAATCAATGCCAGCCTCTAGCATCGCCAAAGCACCGAGCAATTGATCACGCCATCGGCCATAGCGCTGAGACAGGCCACCGGCGAGCTGGTCCAGCGCCTGCTGTCTTTGAGCCGCTGTCTCGGCATCGACAAGATCGGCCACCGCCTCGGCCTGGGCCAAATCCATGCGCTGGTTTTGAAAGGCCCGGCGCGTAAATTCCCCCGGCTCGGCCATCCTCAGGCCAAGCCGATCGAGCCCATCTAAAACGGCCTCAACCACCGCCATGCCGCCATGGAGATGAAGCTCGGCGGAGTCCTCACCGGTATAGCTGGCCGGACCGGGGAACCACAGCACCAGCCCGTCGTCTAAGACCCCTCCGGTCTCCGGGTCCCGTAATCGTCGCAGACTCGCGCGCCTAGGCTCCGGCAGGCTGCCGATGAGTTGGTGCAGAACATCCCCCGTTTGCGGCCCCGAAAGACGCACAACGGCGACCGCTGAACGGCCGGGGGCCGTTGCCGGCGCATAGATACTATCGGTCATCAGCGGGTGAATTTAAGGCTTAGTGCCGGTCATGGTCGAGGTCGCTGCCGCGGTCATCAGTTTACGAAACTGCTCCGTTGCCTGCCCGCCAAAGGCCATCCAGTTTTTCATCAACTCATCTGGCTGCAGCATGGCCATATTGGTGTCCATCCGGGTCTTCATCTCTTGCACCAGATGGTCGTTCAAGACGCTAACGTCCGGCAGCCCCAAAAAGGTCCGCGCCTCAAGCGGCGTGCAGTCAATCTCGATGGTCATCTTCATGGCTTAGTGCCTCCTTACAGTGGCTAGGCCACAACCCTGTCATGCGCCTATTAAGATTTGATAGCCATTCACTCGCAAGACCCTTGGCGTAATTGCCGCTGGGTCTCTATCCTAAGACTAGCCCTATTTCCAACCGACACCTTGGAGACCCGACCATGTCTGGCACAATGAGAACCATCACCACCAAAGACGGAACCTTTAAGGCCTATGTGGCCAGACCTGCCGCCGCCAAGGCCCCAGCCATAGTCGTCATCCAAGAGATCTTTGGCGTCAATGGCATGATGCGGGCCATTGCCGACGATCTTGCAGCCCAAGGCTATTTGGCCATCTGTCCAGACCTGTTCTGGCGCATCGAGCCCGGCATCGACATTACCGACCAGTCTGAGGCCGAGTGGGCCAAGGCCTTCGAACTCTACACCGCCTTTGACGTGGATAAGGGCGTCGAGGACATCGCTGCCACCCTCGCCACCATTCGCGCCGATGAGGGCTGTAATGGGAAGGTCGGCTCGGTCGGTTTTTGCCTTGGCGGGCTCCTATCATTCCTGACCGCGACCCGTACCGATATTGATGCCGCCGTCTGTTTCTATGGCGTTGGCATTGAAAATAAGGTGGAAGAGGCCAAGTCCCTCCAACGCCCAGTGATGTTGCACGTGGCAGAGGAAGATCAGTTCGTGCCCAAGGCCGCCCAGGCCACCCTGACCGAGGCCCTGTCTGGCAACCGATTGGTCACCCTTCATAGCTATGCGGGCCGCGACCATGCCTTTGCGCGCAAGGGAGGCGAACATTATGACGCCGCTGATGCCGCCTTGGCCGAGCAGCGCACCTTGGCCTTCTTCGCCGCCAACCTTTAGGCTAAAGCCCGGAGACCCACACCATGCTCGCCATTCAAGCGACCCAGGCCGGGGGACCAGAGGTTCTCAAGGCCATCGACCTGCCCGAGCCGACGCCCGGTCCCGGTCAGATCCGCATCCGCCACGAGGCCATTGGCCTAAACTTCATCGACATCTACCAACGCAGTGGCCTCTACCCGATCGCCTTTCCATCGGTTCTTGGCCTAGAGGGCGCGGGGATTGTTGATGCCGTCGGCGAGGGCGTCACCCGCTTTGGGCTCGGTGACCGAGCGGCCTATGGCAGCGGACCTCTCGGGGCCTACTCAGAGATCCATGTCACCGCCGCCAACCGCGCCGTTAAGGTGCCTGATGGCGTCAGCCTGAAGGAGGCTGCGGCCGCTATGCTTAAGGGCATGACGGCGGAGTTCCTCTTGCGTCGCTGTTTCCCGGTCAAGGCTGGGGACATGATCCTGATCCATGCGGCGGCGGGTGGGGTCGGGTCGATCATGACGCAGTGGGCCAGGGCTCTTGGTGCCATCGTCATTGGCACAGCCGGGTCGCAGGCCAAGGCCGATCTGGCCATGGCTCAGGGCTGTCATCACGTCATCCAGTACCGCACAGAGGATGTCGCGGCGCGGGTGAAGGAGATCACCAAGGGTCAGGGCGTTGCGGTCGCCTATGATTCCGTCGGTGCTGATACTTTTGAAGCCACCCTTGCCAGCCTCAGCCGCCGCGGTCTGTTTGTCAGTTTCGGAAATGCGTCGGGGCCTGTGCCACCCTTTGCGCCCGCCCGCCTCGCGGCCGCGGGTTCGCTGTTCTTTACCCGCCCAACCCTGTTTGACTATATCGCCACCACCGAGGATCTGGATGAGAGTGCTAATGCCCTGTTCACGGTCATCGGCTCCGGTGCCGTCAAGATACAGATCGGGGCGGAATATGCGCTCAAGGACACCCGCGCCGCCCATGAGGCCTTGGCGGGACGCGAAACCATCGGCGCGACCCTGCTTATTCCGTAATAAATATCTGTTTTTATTAAATTAAAAGGGCGGACCGAGACCTCGGAGCC
>CAISGS010000331.1 GCA_903884915.1 uncultured Caulobacteraceae bacterium
CCGGTTTTCGCTGCCATTGACACTTGCAATACAATAGTCACTATTGGGTCACTTGGGAGAAACCGTCAAAAGACCGGTCGCACCGAGGACGAGGCCCGTTGCGTGCGCGGTGGCCTTAATCAAATAGGCTGGAAACCCCAATGAAAATGTCATCGAGACGATCCGTCCCCCTTTTGATTGCACTGGCGCTCTTAGCCAGTTCCGCGACCGCTCAGGTTCAGACCCTAGACGGCAAGGCTAGCGACCCGATCACGATGGGCTGGATGGTCGGCTCACCCCCTCCTCCCGAGCGCACTGTTCGCTTGGAGGACATGAGCTTTTTGACCTTCCCTCAGCTGCGTTGGAGCTTCTCGCACTGGCGCGAGCTTTACCCCACTGTTGAGATTTCTAAGGGTGAGGGACCTGTGAAAGCCCTACCGCACGCGGAGCGTAAGGCGCTTGATGCCGTGACCTTTATGCCCCTTGGCGGCACAAAGCCCATGACCTGGGAACAATCGGTCTTGGCCAACTATACCGATGGCATCATCGTCATGCACAAGGGCAAGATCGTCTATGAACGCTATCTTGGCGCCTTAAAGCCCCAAGGCCTGCACATCGCTCAATCGGTGACCAAGTCGTTCGTCGGGACCCTTGCGGCAACGCTGGTGGCCGAAGGCAAGTTGGACCCCAATATGCTGGTGTCACACTATCTGCCGGAGCTCAAAACGAGCGCATTCGGTGACGCGACCGTCCGTCAAGTGATGGATATGACCACCGGTTTGAACTATACCGAGATCTATACCGATCCCAATTCCGATGCCTTTGCCTTCGTCAGAGCCGCAGGCAGCCTGCCTCGTCCTGCGGGCTATACTGGCCCGACCAACAGCTACGACTATTTGAAAACGGTCAAAAAGGCCGGAGAGCATGGTCAGGCCTTTGGCTACAAATCGGTCAATGCCGAGGTCTTGGGCTGGCTGGTCAGCCGGGTTTCGGGCAAGCCTTTGGCAGAGGTCATGAGCGAGCGGTTCTGGGGTCCGATGGGCATGGAGCGCGACGCCAACATCCAGATCGATACGAACGGCTCGGCCCTTGCGGCGGGTGGCCTCAACCTAAGCCTCAGAGATCTTGCCCGGTTCTGCGAGATGATGCGCTCAGGAGGCCGCTTCAACGACCGTCAGATCATCCCTGCCTCGGTAGTGGCCGACATCGCGAACGGGGCGAGCAAGGCTGATTTTGCCAAGGCGGGCTACCAAACCCTGCCCGGCTGGAGCTATCATGATCAGTGGTGGGTCTCGCACAACCGGCTTGGGGCCTATATGGCCCGGGGTGTCTATGGCCAAGCCTGCTATGTCGCGCCAAAGGCCGAGATGACCATTGTGCGCTTTGCCTCGTTCCCCCTAGCCGCCAACGCCAATCTCGATCCGACCTCGCTGCCCGCCTATGAAGCGGTGGCCGACTATCTGATGGCGCACCCGAACTAGGTCGGCGGAGGGCTCAGAACCCCAGTTGCCGTGCGGCCAGATCGCGCAAAATCTCTTCTGCGCCGCCGCCAATGACAAAGGTCCGTGCCTCGCGGTAGATCCGCTCGACACGATTGTCACCCGTATAGGCACTGCCGCCGAGGACCTGCAGGCTCTCACGCGCGCAATGTTCTAGCGTGGTGGTCGCGGCGACCTTGAGCATGGCCAGATCGGCGACGGGCGTCTCTCCTTGATGGAAGCGCCATACGACCATGTCCATATAGGCGTAGGTCGAGTTCAGGCGCTGGATCATCTGGACGATCTTTTGACGGATCACCTGATGGTCGATCAACCTCTGGCCAAAGGTCTTGCGCTCGCGCCCGAAGGCAATGGCTTCAGAGATGGCGGTTCGCGCCATCGCCAAGGTTGCGGAGATGCCGCTAAACCGCTCGATGTTGAACTGGTTGGCGAGACCGGCGAACCCGCGGTTCTCGATCCCAATCAGGTTCGTGATTGGGACCTCGACATTGTCGAAGCTGATGGAGCCATTGTTGCCATTGTACCAGCCCATACCCGCAATAGGCGTGGTCGAGACCCCGGGGCGGTCAGCTTCAATGAGCAAGAGGGACAGGCCACCGACACCCGGCCCGCCGGTGCGAACAGCCGTCAGCATAAAGTCTGCGCGGGTTGCGCCTGAAATCAGGGTCTTACTGCCATTGACAATATAGCTGTCACCGACCTTCTCAGCCGAGGTCTGAAAGCCTCCCACATCTGAACCGCCCGAGGGCTCCGTGACGGCAAAGGCCATCTTCTTCAGGCCCGCCAGCACAGGACGTGCGACCCGTTCGCGCATCTCCGGCGAGCCCAAACTGATCACCGGCGGCAGGGCGACCCAATGGGTGGCGAGGTCAGAAAACACCACGCCGGAGCCCAAGCGATAGAACTCTTCGGCCAAAATGATCCGGTGATAGAGGTCGATATCCTCGCCCGTCCCGCCAAGCTCTTGGGCGAAACCCATGCCCAAAATGCCCGCCGCCGCCGCCTTGGTGTAAAGCGCGTCGGGGAAGGTCGCCGCGACATCCCAATCCTTGAGGTTGGGCGCAATTTCAGCATCGACAAAGGCCCGAACCTGCTTGCGCCAAGCCTCATGCTCGGCGGTCAAGAAGGGGCTCGGAGGCCGCAATCCGTCGAAATCCAGAACGGGCTTTTCGGTAGCGGCCATTGGAGGTCCCCTCGTCTCGTGACTTGCGTAATAAAACTGTGAACCGGTGCGGAGCAATCGCGATGAAGGCTTTAGGCGATCCGCTCCACCACGATTGCGGCGCCGACCCCGCCCGCCCCGGTCGCCACCACGATGCCGAGGCGGCCATCGCAGGCATCGAGAGCATCCAAGAGGCTAGACATCAGGATCGCGCCGGTCGCGCCCATGGGGTGGCCCTTGGCCAGATGACCACCACCGACATTGACCCTTTCAGGATCAACGTTCCAGTCTCGGAAAAACTTGGCAATGGTAACGGCAAAAGCCTCCATGAACTCGACCCGGTCCATGTCTTCAAGCTTTAGACCGGCCTGCGTGAGGGCCCGCTCCATCGCGGTAAAGCCCGCGAGCAATGACGCCTCAGGATCTCCGCCCGCCTCGGCATAGGCCAAGATACGGGCCCTAGCCCGCTCGCCAGGCGCCGGCGCTCCGCCGATCAGGGCCAAGCCTGCGCCATCACACATTGGCGGCGCGTGGGCGACCGTATGGCGATGATCAATGGGACCGTCGAGGGCGGCTTCGTAGGTCTTGGCTAAGAGTTGGAAACTCGGCCTCATGGCGGCCAGCGACTCGGCCGTCGTCTTGGCCCGCAGACATTCCTCTACGGCCAAGGATCCCATTGGAATTCGGGACGCAATCAAGGCCGGGGTGTCCTCTGCCATCTGAGAGCGCGTCTGTGACATGAGGGCGGTCGCGTCCATCGCCTCGCGCGTGACATTTTCCGCCTCAGCCAAACGATCCGCTGCAAGGACAACGGGAATGTAGCGCGAGCGCTTGGGAAAACTGTCGTCGGTATAGTAGTCGGCGGCGTCTCCCATGAAGGGCACCCGCGACATCATCTCGACCCCACCGGCAAGGGCGCGGTCAACGCCGCCCTGCACCACGCGCGCAGCCGCATGGCCAATCGCCGTCAAGCCTGAGACGCAGTAGTTGTTGAGCGAGAAGGCATAGGCACTTTCGGAGATTTTTGCATGGAGCTTGCTGACCAGAGCGATGTTGCCACCCTGTGCCCCGACCTGACCGACCGATCCCAAGATAAGGGCATCGACCCCATAGGGATCGCGGCCACGCTGGGCCATCGCCTCGATCAGACCGCCGACCAGTTCCTGTGGCTTGAACGCTGCCAATCCCCCGTCCGGCCGCGCCTTTCCGCGCGGTGTCCGCACCGCATCGTAAATCCACACATCCAAGAATAACTCTCCCGCCCTCGCCTCGCCCCACCGCAAGGTACGAGGATTGGCACACAGTGAATTTGATAATGCAAGCGATGAGGCCGTCTGGCCCCTGGTCTTGCCCGTGCTATTTGCCCGCGTTAGGGTCGGCCATCTGGAAATAGTCGCGCCAGCCGACGATCAAGCCGTCCCGGAACTCGATAATGCCCATATAGGGGTGACTGACCGTCTGGCCCGAGGCGTTGACATATTCCTCACGGCCCTCCGTCAACAACCGTCCATCAACCTCGGCATGATGGTCGATCACCCAGGTCGAGTTGGTGTTGTTGGCCCAATATTTGAGGAAGAACTTTCCCACCCACTCCCGGCCCACCAAGGGGCGGGTTCCGACATGATAGTGGTACTCCACGTCTGGAGCGAAGAAGGCCAGAACGGCATCAAGGTTCTTTTCCGTGATGGTCTGCTGAAGGCGACGCAGGACGGCAATCTTCGGTTCGTTGGCGAGATTAGGGGCTGCGGTCATTATCGACCTTCCACGGGGCTAGAGGCTGGGTTGTCTGGGCGAACCGGACTGGTTCATCACCAAGGCCGTACCCGATAGGACGACGCTAACGTCATCAGTCCGGTTATGCAAGTTGAGTTGGCCGCCCGTCCCCGTCGCGGGGCTCTAGTGCAGCGACAACTTCTCTCGCTTGAGCCGGATACCCGCCGCTTCTCGATCCCAGCAATCTGCGGTAACGCCTTCCTTGCGCAGCTCGACCTTTTGAATCTTGTTGGTCGGCGTCTTGGGCAAGGCGTCCAAAATCCGGACATATCTCGGCACCATGAAATGGGCCATCCGAGGGACCAAAAATTCGATCAGGGCTTTGGGGTCCACCGTTTCACCGGGCTGAGCCGCAACCGCGATCATTACCTCTTGCTCGCCACCTAGACCATCAACGCCGTAGGCCGCCACTTCGCGTACGCGGTCATAGGCCGAAACCTCGATCTCTATTTCGACAGAGGAGATATTTTCACCGCGGCGTCTTATCGCGTCCTTTTTTCGGTCAACGAAATAGTAGCGGCCCTCAGGGTCCCGCCACAGCAGATCGCCGGTGTGGAACCACCCGTTACGCCAAGCCTCGGCGGTCGCAGTGGGATCGCCAAGATAGCCCTTGAACAGTTGCCAAGGCACAGCGCTTCGAACGACCAACTCGCCGATGGTGCCGTCTGGGACCTCGTGATCATGGGCATCAACAATGCGGCATTCCATCCCGGTTCGCGCCCTACCGCAGCTATGCATGACCGTCTCGTTCACATCGGTAACCAGCGGAGTAGAGGTCTCGGTCATGTTGAAGCCAGAGATAAACTCGAACCCAAACCGGCGGGCCAAAGCGATCGTGTCTTCCGATATGGGCGAAAGGGTACAGATCCGCAGTGGGTTATCGCCGTCATTGGGACGGGTTGGTTCCTTTTTGAGAAAGGTCGACAGGGCACCGATTAGCCCGGAACAGGTGGTCGATCCGGTCTCACGAACCATGTCCCAGAACTGTCGGGTGTCGAAGGCTTCGAACAGCGCCACGCTGGCGCCGCGTGCGAGGGCCGCCAAGATTCCGCTGATCCCCCCGACATGGAACATAGGCAGGTTCACAAGGATCCGGTCTTCTGCGGTCATATATCCATAGGTGACGCAGGCCGTGACCCACTCTTGCATATAGGACGTGACCACCGCCTTCGAGGGTCCGGTCGTGCCAGACGTGAAGATGATGACCGGCGTGTCCCACTGCTCAACATCGACATGGACATAGGCCCCCTCGTCGCCAATCAGGGCCTCATGGTCAAAGATGGGCACGGGCAGGTTGGGCCGGTCTGTGCAGGGGCCGGTCAGAATCACCTCTTCGACGGCGGCCAATGACAATCCCTCGAGGCGCAGGGCCAGTTCCGGATGAAGGATCAGGAGCTTGGCCCCCGTCTTGGCCAAGGCATATTCCATCAACCGGCCCCGAAAGCTCGTATTGATGGGCGCTAAGGCCGCGCCAGCATAGTTGGCCCCGAACCAAGCCCGCACGAGGGCCTGAGAATTGGGGGCCCAAGCGGCGACAATATCGCCGGGCTTTACGCCCCGCGCCTGCAAGGCTTGGGCGGTGGCGCGGGCCTTTTGGCGGGTCTCGGCCCACGTCCAAACCTCGCCATTTTCGAATCGGATAAAGGGCCGATCGGGTTTTGCGGCGGCGAATCGATCGATGAGCCGCGGCACGACGCAGTCGTCACGATCCGGCGGCGTAGGATCAAACCAAGGCGGATGAAAATCGGACATTGGTTTTCCCTGACCCGGACAAGCCCCTGGGTTGGCCAGCCTTAAGGCTTCACGCCCATGGCGCTCATCAGGCTGGCGCGGTCATAATATTCGCGCCATTCCTGAACCTTGCCATTGCGAACGTCCAAGACGCCGACCACAGGCACAGATCCGGCCTTGCCCTTGTAGATGAAACGGTCGGTCCGCTCCATAAAGACCAGACCATCAATGATGCCCATATGGGTCACATCCAGCGTTACCCCGCCCTGAACCCCTTCGCCGAGGGCGGCAATACGCTTGTAAATAGCTTCGCGGCCGTGGACTGGCTCGCCCATCATCGACCAGAGAACCCCGTCCTCGGCAAACAGATCACCGACCTTGCGCCAGTCGCTATTTTTCCACGCATCCATCATCTCGTGAACCACCGCCAACTTCTTGGCGTCGGTGTCCTGCGCCGCAGCGGGGACGGGAGAGAATGTTAAGGCGCACAGGATTGCGACGAGTGCCAGTTTCAGTTTCATCTGTTATCTCCGAGGATCGCCAAATGGATCCAGACGTGGGATTCAACTAGGACCATAGGACGCGGGCCTCAAATTGACTTGCACAACAAGACTTAGGGGCTAGGGTATTGTCAAGGGTCGCCGACGTGACCCCTTCGAAATCTAGGAGATATGTGATGCACGCCGTTCGTCACGCACCGGTGAAGACATCGTTGCAACCCAGCAATCACCCCTATCTCAATGGGGCTTGGACGCCTCAGCACGAAGAGGTTGATGCGACAGATCTGGACGTTATCGAAGGGGTGATTCCCACCGATATTGACGGGCTCTATGTGCGCAACACCGAAAATCCGGCGCAGCAGCCGCTCGGTCGATACCATCCCTTCGATGGCGACGGCATGATCCACATGATCGACTTCAAGGGCGGCCGCGCCAACTATCGCAATCGATTTGTCCGCACGCGCGGCTTTCAAGCCGAGCAGGAGGCCGGTCAGGCGCTCTGGGGCGGACTGATGGATGGCCCCAAGGTCTCATTGCGCCCTGGCTTTGGCGCGCAAGGGGCCATGAAGGATGCATCCAGCACCGATGTGGTGATCCACGGCGGAAAGATCGTCTCGACCTTCTATCAGTGCGGTGAGGCCTATTGGCTCAATCCCGAGACCCTCGAACAGGGCGGCGTCGCCAGCTGGGGACCGCTCGATGGCGTGTCGGCCCATACCAAGGTAGATGAGGCGACCGGCGATCTTCTGTTTTTCAACTACTCAAAATATCCGCCCTACATGCATTACGGCGTCGTCGATCTGACCGGCAAGCTCGTCCACTATGTGCCCATTCCCCTGCCCGGGCCACGTCTGCCGCACGACATGACCTTCAGCGAGAACTACGCAATCCTCAATGATCTGCCGGTGTTCTGGGACGAGGAGCTGCTCAAGCGCGATATCCATGCGGTGCGCGCCCATGACGGAATCCCTTCGCGCTTTGGCCTGATCCCCCGCTTTGGCAAGACCGAAGACATTCGCTGGTTCAATGCCGATCCGACCTACATCCTGCACTTCCTCAATGCCTATGAAGAAGGCGACGAGGTGATCATGGATGCCTATTTCCAAGAAAACCCAACTCCCGGACCTCTGGCTGACGCGCCTGCGGGCTATGCGCAGATGATGGGCTTTGTCGATGAGCACAGCTTCTTGCCCAAGCTCCATCGCTGGCACTTTAATCTCAAGACCGGCGAGACGCGCGAATATCATCTGGATGACCGCGTGCTCGAGTTTGGCATGTTCAATCAGCGCTATGCCGGAAAGCCCTATCGCTATGCCTACAGCAGCAAGTCCAAGCCGGGCTGGTTCCTGTTCAACGGCTTCGTCAAGCATGATCTGGTGACGGGCCAATCTTGGACTGTCGATCTTCCCGAAGGCCGCTTTGCCAGCGAGGCGCCCTTTGTCCCACGGATCAATGCCAAGGATGAGGACGACGGCTATCTGGTCAGCTTCATTATCGATGAGCTTAAGGGCACGTCCGAGTGCATCCTGATCGACTGCAAGCGCTTTGAAGATGGCCCCGTCGTGCGTATCGCCCTGCCCCACAAGATCAGCAGCGGCACCCATAGCGTCTGGGCCGACCGTGAGCTGATCCAG
>CAISGS010000332.1 GCA_903884915.1 uncultured Caulobacteraceae bacterium
GACCGGTCAGTCGGATCATATTTTCAACGTCCAACTGGGACTTGAGGATCGTGATGCCCTGTCACAGCAGACCTTGATGCTCAACTATGCCAGCAAGCGGGTGTCGAGCCGAGGTTTGGTCAATTCGGGTCAGCCTGACATTTACGAAGATCCCGGCTTCACGCTGGACTTTGTGGCCCGTCAAGGCGTTGCGGTTGCGGGCCGTGATGTTGAGCTAAAGTTTGAAGCCCGCAATCTGACTGGCCGCAAACACGAAGAATATCAATCAGTTGGGTCTCATCGGGTTGACATCAACAGCTATAAGCTCGGCACGGTCATCTCGCTGTCTGCGCAGATGAAGTTCTAAGCATAAAAGGGTCGGCGGCCCTCGCTCGGCATCGACCGAGTGGGGGTGTTTGACGGGGGTGAAGGACGGTATAGCGCTCGTTCAGGGCTACGACAGTGGCTTGGAATTTAATCCGCATACTGTCATAGAACTGACGTGAAGCTGAGCTAATAGCGCCCTGTAGGTGCTATGTGCGCCCCACCGAAAGCTGCAGTCATGCGCAATCTTGCATCCACTCCAAAGCGCCGTTCGAGAGACTTTCGCACGCATGGCGCTGTCGCCGGTGCCTTGGCTGGCCTTGCCTTCATGTCGTCCGCAGTCAGTGCTCAGGCCGATGTCATGGAACTGGGCGCCAATGGTTTCGTCTGGGTGGCGGGGGCCCCAAGGTCAGCCCAGTCAGATCGTTTAGATGTGGGTCCACGCTCCGAGCAGGGATTGACCCATGTGTCGGACACGGCGGGTCCGGCGGCATGGCGGGCTCAGGTCGCGATGCTGGCGCAAAAATATGATATCAGCCCCGCTCTTTTAGAGGCGGTGGTTTGGCAAGAGAGCCGTTGGCACAGCGAGGCGAGGTCCAGTAAGGGCGCCCATGGGTTGGCTCAACTGATGCCCGGAACGGCGCGTGAGATGGGCGTTGATATTGCCAATCCGCTGTCGAACCTCGAAGGCGGTGCCCGCTATTTAAAGATCCAGTTGGACCGGTTCGATGGTGACATCGAAAGGGCCTTGGCCGCCTATAATGCCGGGCCGAGCCGTGTGCTCAGCGCAGGGGGCGTTCCCCAAATCCCAGAGACGAAAGCCTATGTTTCTGCGATAATGACTAGACTTGCTGAATCCGTACGGAGGTCGCCAAAATGAAAAAATCTTACTTTTTAGGGCTTGTTGCGTCGATCGCGTCCCTTCCCCTGTCGGCCTATGCACAGGTCACCAGCAATCCTCAAGGGTCGGGCCCGATCGTTGCTGCGCTCAATTGGATTCAAGGCACCCTGTTGGGCAGTGTCGCGACCGCCATCGCCGTCATGGCTGTGGCCACGGTCGGTTTGATGATGCTGACGGGTCGGATGAATTGGCGTTTCGGCGCGACCGTCATATTGGGCTGCTTCATCCTGTTCGGCGCCGGGGCCATTGTGTCCGGGATCCGATCCGCCGCGGCCCTTGGTTAAGCGACGATGGACCTCATCCGTTTTCCAGTGCATCGCGCCCTTGCCCGTCCCCAGATGTTTGCGGGTGTGACCTATAGCTATTTCATTATCAATGCGGCGCTGACGACTGAGGTCTTCCTCATCACAAAGAGCTTCCTCGCCCTTCCGGTCGCGCTTTTGCTACATATTATTGGTTATCTTGCCTGCCTGCGGGAACCGCGAATTTTCGACCTTTGGCTGACCAAGGTGAGCCGTTGCCCACGGATTTCAAACTGGCGGCGCTGGCGCTGCAACAGCTACGGAACTTGAGGAGCGACCTTGGTGGGCATGTTTGGCACTATGGGGCGTAAGGGCCGTGAGGCTCTAGCCGGGGACCGTTTGCCCTATGCAAAGCTCCTAGATGAGCATGTCGTGCTATTGCGCGATGGCTCGGTCATGATGAGCCTCTTGGTGCCTGGCATCAGCTTTGAGACGGCCGACAGTGCCGAGTTGAACGCCTTGGCGGCGACGCGCGAGCTCATGCTCCGCAGCACCCTTGATGCCCGCTTTGTTCTTTATCACCACGTCATCCGCCGCCGCGTTCAGACCGAATTGCGGGGCAAATTTGCCGATCCTCTGACGGCCCATATTGACCAGTGCTGGGACGAAAAACTTTCCAGTGGGGCCCTGTTCGTCAATGATCAGTTCGTAACCCTGCTGCGGCGCCCGGCTCGCGGGAAGACCGGTTGGGTGGAGCGTGTTGCCCGTCAACTGACGCGGTCTCAAGATCGCTCTGAAGGCATCCAAGCCAACCCGCAGGACATTCGCGACCTGCGGGCGGCGGCCAATGCGATGGTCACGACCTTGGGGGCCTATGGGGCCCGTCCCTTAAGCAACTATCAAGGCAAGTCGGGGGCCTGTTCGGAGATATTAGAGTTTCTCTCCGCCCTCTATAATGGGGAAATGAGGCCGGTGCGGCGGCCTTTCGAAGGCACCATGATCGCCGATATGCTGGCCTATAAGCGGGTCAGTTTTGGCGCGGACGCCTTGGAACTGAAGGGCGCTGGAAGCAGTAGCTTTGCGGCCTTGGTGTCGCTGAAAGACTATCCCGATACGACCTCGCCGGGCCTGACCGATTCTCTGCTACGAATTCCCTGTGAAATGGTGCTCACAGAAAGCTACGCCCCCTCTGATCGCCAAGTGTCGCGCGAACGGATTGACTTGGCCGTGCGCCGCCTGCGGTCAGCCGATGAAGAGGCCATGGCTGAGCGGGCAGAGCTTCATGCGGCCCGTGATGCGCTGGGATTGGGCGCGGTTGGATTTGGCGATCATCATCTCTCGGTCCTAGTACGCTCTGATTCCCTTGATACCTTAGACGCGCTGACGGCAGCCTGCGCGGCGGCGCTCGGTGATGCAGGCGCTGTTGCGGTCCGCGAGGATATGAACCTTGAGCCCGGCTTTTGGGGGCAGATGCCAGGCAATGAGTCGCTGATCGTGCGGCGGTCATTGATTTCATCGGGCAATATGGCCTGCTTTGGCTCGCTCCACGGGTTTGCGTTGGGCCAAGCCGAGGGGAACCACTGGGGTGATCCTGTGGCGGTCCTTGAGACCACCAGTGCAACGCCCTTTTTCTTTAACTTCCACAATGGCGATCTGGGCAATTTCACGGTCATTGGCCCGTCCGGTTCCGGCAAGACCGTGGTCATGAACTTTCTTGCCGCTCAGGCCCAACGGTTTGAGCCACGCACCGTCCTGTTCGACAAGGACCGGGGCGCGGAAGTCTTTATTCGCGGCATTGGCGGTCGCTACAGCCGGATCTCTGCAGGCGAGCCGACGGGGTTCAATCCTCTGGCCCTTCCGGACAGCCCGACCAACCGTGCCTTTCAACGCGACTGGTTAGCGGTTCTGCTTGATGCGGATGGCCCCGAAGAGTTGGCCACTATCGCGGCGGCGGTTGATGCGGCCTATGCCAATGATCCCAAACTGCGCCGCCTGTCCCATTTTCGCGAATTGCTAGCCGGTTCGCGCAGGCCCCAACCGGGCGATCTCGCCTCTCGGCTGACCGCATGGGTCGGTGATGGGGAGTTCGGTTGGCTGTTTGATCATGCGGACGATCTGCTCGACCTGTCGGCCAAGACCCTTGGCTTTGATATGACGAGCCTGCTCGAGACGCCGCGGCTGCGCACGCCCGTGATGATGTACCTGTTCCATCGCATCGAGGAACGGTTGGATGGTCACCCGACCCTGATCCTGATCGATGAGGGCTGGAAGGCGTTGGATGATGAGGTCTTTGCAGCCCGCATTCGCGATTGGCTAAAGACCCTTCGCAAGCGTAATGCCCTTGTGGGTTTTGCGACCCAATCGGCCCGTGACGCGCTCGATAGCCGTATATCAACGGCGTTGGTTGAGCAGACGGCAACCATGATCTTCATGCCCAATGCCAGAGCGCGGGAAGAAGATTATTGCGAGGGATTTGGTCTCACGCCGCATGAGCTTGAGATTATCCGCAATCTGCCCGCTCACAGCCGTTGCTTCTTGGTGCGCCAGCCCGACGCCTCCGTTGTGGTTCGGCTCGACCTGTCCTCGATGCCCGAACTGCTCACGGTCCTTTCCGGGCGGGAAACAACCGTCAGGCAATTGGATCAACTTAGAAAGCAAGTCGGCGACGCGCCAGAGGCCTGGTATGAAGCCCTCACAGGACATCCTTGGCCGGGCGAAGCTGGCCAGCGCGCTGTGCGATCAGAGGCGAGCCGATGAGCCAGTGCAAGGCTGTTCTGGACGCTGCATCGACGGGGGTTGCACCGGCTCTACGGGCCGTAGACTGCATGAGCGCCGAGGTGACTTCGGCGGCCTTCACCAATCTGTTCGGTTCTAACGGTGCGCTGGCGCCTGTACTGACACTGCTCCTAACCCTTTATATCGCGCTCTTTGCCATTGCCCTGCTGACCGGTCGTTCCAAGATTGGGATCAGCACCCTTACGCCTCGCATGGTGACCTTGGGCGTTGTCTTGACCTTTGCGACCAGTTGGGCGGCATACCAAGGCGTGGTCTGGAACCTTGCTGTTGGCGCACCCGATCAGATCGCCGGAGCCCTGTTAGGGGTTCGTGGTTCTGCCACCGAGCTCTTTGCTGACAAGATTGACATACTTTTCAACGTCATTGCCGAGACTGCGCAAACGGTCGGCGGACCAGGCGCACGACCCACGCTGCAGGGGGCCTTCACGCCGGTCAATCTGATGTGGTTGGCCGGTATGTTCTTGATGCTGGGCACGGTCGGTATCCTCGTGACAGCGCGGATCGCCTTGGCGGTACTGCTGGCCGTGGGGCCGGTCTTTGTCACCTTCATCCTGTTTAACGGAACAAGAGGTCTTTTTGCCGGATGGCTGAGGGGCGTGGTCATGACGGCCATTACCCCTCTCTTTGCGGTGCTCGGTGGTGGATTGATGATCGAGTTGGCAACACCGATCGTGGTTGCCCTTCGTCAAAGTGAGGTTCTTGATCCTAGGGCGGCCATGGCCCTGCTGATATTCTCCATGGTCCATTGTGCGCTTATGGCGCTTGGCATTCGCGTCGCTTCAGCGATGGTTTCCGGATGGCAGGTCTTTGGAACAGCCACCCCGTCCAGCGGCGAGCAGGCGAGCGGTCTAAGGACCGACCAATCTGTCGTTGGTGCCAACAATGCCTATGGGGCTTCGACAGCGGCGGCACTGTCGCGTAGCCAGAGTTTGACGGCCAGTGTGATCGCCGCCAATGCCGTCGGCGGATCCGGTGCGGCGGCGAGTTCAACCACAGCAACGACACGAAACATCGTCAATACGATCACAGGGACAGGTTCCGCGATCGGCTCGGGAGCACCAGCCAGATCGCGCGGAATCGGTAGCCGGTTTGCCAGCCGCCCCCCTGTCTCTCGGGAGCTCCTAAGATGAAACTGTTTCTCGCGCTGCTGGCCGCAACCCTCTCCCTGACCCTTGGCGCTCAAGCCATGGCAAAGGATGCGAGGCTGTCGGCACGCCCCTATAGTCCCGATGAAATTGTGATTTTGCCCGGGCGTGTGGGTGTTCAAGCCACCATTATATTTGGCGATGACGAGCATATTGAGAATGTGGCCATCGGCGATTCAAACAGCTGGCAGGTGACGCCAAACAAGCGCGCGAACCTGCTGTTCGTAAAGCCGCTGTCTGCCCAAGCCCAGACAAACCTGACGGTTGTGACCGACCGCTACACCTATCTGTTTGACTTGGTTGCCGGTTCTGCCGTGCCCTATTACGTCCTGCGCTTCACCTACCCTGATACAGGCAAGGCCAAGACGGCAGCGATCGGGGCGATGACCGCCGAGGAGGCCGAGGCGGCGAAAAATCCAAATGCCGTCAAGGGTGGCCAGCCCCCTTCGGCCTTAAACTTCGCTTGGGCAAGTAAGGGCAGCGCCCGGGTCTTGCCGACTCGCATCTATGACGATGGCGTTTCAACCTATCTCAGTTGGGCTAAGGGCCGTCCAGTGCCTGCCATCTTGCTTCGCGATGACAAGGGCGCTGAGGGCGCAACCAACTATGCCGTGCGCGGGGACTTGATCGTTCTAGATAGCGTACCCAAGGTGATTGTCTTGCGGGCGGGCATCGATGTGGCAACCTTGAAATATCAAGGCTCTGTCCAGCCCGACCCTGGGTCGGCTGATCCCAATCCGCAACCGGCGACAGCGCCGGACGTCAAGCCGGCGCCACCGATAGTCGATAGGGGGCAATGACCATGTCTGGACCCTCTTCCCCGAACCCTCGATTGACCTCCGCAGAGGATACGGATCCGCGTTCGGCCCTGGGATCGAATGCGGGCGATCTCGCGACCCGATCGGTCTTGCCCCTCGTTGCCCACAAGGCTTCGGCCTCAGACGGACTTGGGTTGATATTGGGTATAGCTGCAATTGGGATTCTCGGGGTTGTGACCTTTCTGGGGGTCAATGGTGGCCGTCAAAAGCCAGCGCCCGAGCAGGCTGCGCCTGTGCAAGCCGTTGCTCAGGCTCCTGTGGTGCAACCGGTAGAGCAGGCCCCGCCTGTGCCGGTAGAAGCCATCACCCCGCCGCCCGCGCCATTACCGGTACCTGCGCCAGCACCGGTTGGGCTTGCTGGGCCCGCGGCCAATCCCTTTTCAACGCCGACGGTTCTGTTTGATGCCAGCGCCCTGCCGCCGTCTATTGTGCCGGGCCTGAGTCCAGCCGCAGCCTCCCCCGGCGGGCCCAATGATGAGTTCGCCGCCCGGGTTGGCGGTGTTGGCGGGGGCAGCGCCATTGCCGCAGCGGGCATAAATCCCAAGGCCACCGTGACCCAAGGCACCTTGATCCCGGCGGTCCTAGAGACGGCGATCGATACGGATGTGCCCGGCTATCTTCGGGCCATCGTGTCCAGCGATGTGCGCAGTTTCGATGGAACGGTTGTCCTCATTCCCCATTCTTCGCGCCTGATCGGCCAGTATAAGAGTGGCATGCAGGCGGGCCAAAAGCGCGCCTATGTCATTTGGACCCGTCTGATCCGTCCTGATGGGGTGTCGGTCAATATCGCCTCGCCCGCCGTTGGGTTTGGCGGGGAGACCGGGCTGCCGGGGAAGGTCAACAACCATTTCTTCGAACGGTTCGGCTCAGCGATGCTTCTGTCGGTCATTGGCGGCATCTCCAGTTCGGGCAGTAACAATGCCACCGTGCTCATTGGCAGTCAGGCCCAGTCGGCCGCCGCCGCCGCCGTTGGTCAGTCCGGTCAGATTGGTCCGACCATTCGCGTGCGCCAAGGCGAGCCCATTCGCGTCTTTACCGCGCGAGACCTCGACTTTTCGAAGGTCACAACCGAATGAGCGACGCGGTTATTCATAATCTTCACGGGGAAGAGGCCGTTCCGCTGATCCCGCGAAGCCACTATCTGGATGCCTATCTTGCCCCTTTCCAACCTTGGTTGGAAAAGCAGACCGTGACGGAGATCCTCGTCAACCGTCCAGGCGAGCTATGGATCGAGGATGCCACATGCAAGGGCATGCAGCGTATCGAGGTGCCTAAGGTCGACGATATGCTGTTGCAGCGGTTGTCAGAACAGGTCGCTCGCATCAGCCACCAAGGGATCAACCGGGAAAACCCCCTCCTGTCGGCCACCTTGCCAACCGGTGAACGGATCCAGCTTTGCGGTCCCCCCGCGACCCGCAGCCATTGGGCCTTGGCCATCCGGCGCCATCGGCTCTTGGATATCTCGCTGGAGTCCTATGATCCAGGTCCCCTCCAGCCGGTCGTGGACCATCCGCCAATCGATCCGTCGCTTGAGCCTATTCGGTTTTTGAGGGATGCCATTCGTCGGCGCCAAACCATCCTGATTTCGGGCGGGACCTCGACCGGTAAGACGACCTTTCTCAATTCAATGTTGCGCGAAATTCCAAGCGAAGAGCGCGTCGTCCTTGTCGAAGATACGGCTGAGCTAAAGTTGGCGGGAGCCAACGGCGTGGGCTTGATTGCGGTCAAGGGCGAGACGGGCGAGGCGCGGATATCCACGGACGACCTATTGCAAGCGGCCTTGCGCCTGCGTCCTGACCGGATTGTCTTGGGGGAA
>CAISGS010000333.1 GCA_903884915.1 uncultured Caulobacteraceae bacterium
TCATCAGGCCTTGGTGTCGTTAGCGGCCGCAGGCTCACCGCGCGTGCGCACGTCCGAGATCATCGCCTTAACGACCTTGACGGTGACGCCCGTGGCGATTTCGACGCCCACTTCGGTGTCTTCGACGCGAGCGACCTTGCCGATCATGCCGTTGGACAACACCACCGTGTCACCGCGCTTGATGCCGGTGATTAGGGCCTGATGTTCCTTGGCGCGCTTTTGCTGCGGGCGGATCAAGAGGAAGTAGAACAGGACCAAGAGCAGCAAGATCGGTGCGATCTGCATCAAAAAGTCTTGTGGGCCGCCCATCGGGGCGCCTGCTGCTGCAGCGGTCTGGGCCATAGCCGGGGTCGCGAACATGAAGTCTCACCTGTTATGGTCGGCCGGTACGAACATCGTCGGCCTGAAGTTGCCGGAAACTAGGCGTTGAGAGCAGGTTTTGCAATGGAGCGCCAACCGCTTTAGGAACCATTGGCCATGACCCATGATCTAAATGCCACCCTGATCCGTATCGCTGAGGCTCTAGAACGCCTAGCGCCCGCCGCTGTGCCCGAGCCAGACTTCGCCTGCGCCAAGCTCTTTCGCCATGATGCGGGCCAAGGCCTGTTCGTGCCCGCGCCGGACTATCCGCTGGCTTTGGACCTTTTGGTTGGTGTGGAGCGGCAAAAGTCGCGCTTTGTTGAGAACCTGCGCCGCTTTGCCAAGTCCCGGCCCGCCAACCCGGTCCTGCTTTGGGGCGCGCGCGGGGCGGGCAAGAGCTCGATGGTCAAGGCCGCCTTTATGGCTGTGGCTGCCGAACAGCCCAGCCTTCGCCTGATCGAGGTCGACCGCGACGAGGTCACCGCCCTGCCGCGCCTGTTCGAGCGCCTGCGCGGGCGTCCTGAGCGATTCTTGGTCCTGTGCGATGATCTGTCGTTCGAAGAGGGCGCGGCCTCGGCCAAGGCCCTGAAATCCGCGCTCGAAGGCGGGGTCGGCGGGCCACCGGAAAATGTGCTCTTCACCGCCACCTCCAACCGCCGCCACCTGATGCCGCGCGACCATAACGAGACCAAGGGGGCCATGGCGGCGGCCGAAGATGCCGAAGAGGAGGTCTCGGTCTCTGACCGTTTTGGCCTGTGGATCGGTTTCCCACCCATGGACCAGCCGACCTATCTGGAGGCCGTACGCCTCTATGCCCAGCGCTTTGACCTGACGATCAAAGACCTCGACCGCCGCGCCCTTCAATGGTCGCAACTGCGCGGCAGCCGGTCGGGCCGCGTGGCTTGGCAGTTTATTCGGGACTTGGCGGGGGAGTTGGACCGCGACCTGCAGGGCTAGAGCCCCCTACCCCGGCTACGCCGGTACTTCCCCCAGAGGGGGAAGATCATAGGACGGAAAATCTTCCCCCTCTGGAGGAAGTGGCCCGAAGGGCCGAAGGGGGCCTTGCTTCCTGTCGCCCGCGGTCCCCGCGAGGGCGCGGATTAAAAAGCCCTTTCCCCCCTTGAGGGGGAGAGGGTTGGGAGTGGGGGGTGTTCGTCCACTGTCCTCTCCGCCACGTTCCCGCAAAACAAAATTCCAGCGGGCCGCTCCCCGTCGGA
>CAISGS010000334.1 GCA_903884915.1 uncultured Caulobacteraceae bacterium
GCCAAGGAAGGTCAAGACCTCAGTTGTTAGTCCCGGATAGTGGCCCAGAACAGTACGGATCTGATCTTGGATATGGTCCTGATCCTTACCGCTCAAGCCTGGCTTGAGCTCGACGTGGAATTCACTGCGTTCAGAGCCCCAGGTATCCTCACCGCCCTCTGCCCGGCCGATCTGCTGTTCTACGGTTTGGATGCCGGGAATGGCCAAAAGCTCTTTGCTTATCCCAACGCCATAGTCCCGCATAACCGCCAAGGAGGTTCCGGGAGGTCCTGCAACGCCGAGCACAAAGTGACCTTCTCGGAAGGCGGGCAAGAGCTCGCTATTTAGGGTTACGAAGCCGCCTGCGGTCACAAGTACCGCGGCGACCGTCAGGGCGCTGGCCAATTGGGGTAGCCCACAGATGCGGCGCAAGATCTTCTCATGCCAATCCTTAGCGCGAACCAGATAGGTTGGCTCTTCAGGCAGATCGGCCCTTTGCAACAAAAGCAAGGTCAAGGGCGGCGTAACCACAAGCGCCACGATCAATGACGCCAAAGTGGCAACAATGAAGGCTGCTGCAAGGGGGCGGAAAAACGATCCCTGCAAGCCATGGAGCATCAGGACGGGCAGTAGAACAAAGGCCACGACCAAGGTCGCATAGATCACGGGTGCTCTCACCTCGAGTGAGGCCGCAAGGATGGTCTCAATCGGCGAAACAGACCCTCCCCTATTGGCCCGCAATCGCCGAACAATGTTTTCCACATCAATGACCGCGTCATCGACGACGACACCAAGGGCCACGGCCAATCCGCCAAGGGTCATGGTGTTGATGCTCATGCCCATGGCGTTGAGAACAATGACCGCTGAGAGCAGCGCTAGGGGAATAGAAACGAAGGAGACCAGAACGGTGCGGGGGTCTCGCAAGAAGACAAACAGCACCAACCCGATGAGCACGGCCCCAATAGCGAGGTCGTCCGACAGGCCCTTAAGGGCCGCTTCGATGAAGTTGGCTGGCCGGTGCAGGCCCATCTCAATTTCGACCCCCTGCGCTTTCAAGGCTGGGGTTAGATCGGACATGGCCGCCTCTACGGCACGCGTCGCATCAAGTGTATTGGCACCATATTGGCTAGATAGGCTGATCAGGACACCGGGCTTTCCCATCACCAGAGCGTCGCCCTTAAGCGGTTTGGCACCATCCCGAACGTCGGCCACATCGCCAATGCGGACGGGGACGCCCTCGATCATCGAGACCAGACCCTTAGAGATATCGCTGGCATTCGCCGCCTGACCTTGCGGTTCGATCAAGAGCCGCTGCTGCGGCGTATCAATCTGACCGCCGCCGGTTACATTGGTCGAGGCCCGCACCGCGACAATCAGATCGTCAAAGCTTAGGCCCTTAGCCGCTAGGGCCTCTGGGCGCGCGCGGACCTCGATGCGCTTTTGCAACCCGCCATAGAGCGTAGCGCGGGCAACACCGGGAACGCTGAGGAGCCTTGGCTGCACCGTCGTCTCGACCAGATCGCGCAGGGCCATGGGGTCAAGCCGCTTACTGGTGAAACCGATTTTCAGAAGGTCCATGGTCGAAGAGGTCAGCGGCGTAACGACCGGAGACTTGAGCCCAGCGGGCATAACCGTTCCGGACAGGGCCTCAGATACGATTTGACGGGCGCGAAAGGGGTCGCTGCCATCGGCGAAGACGACCGTGACGATGGACAGGCCCGCTATGGAGTCTGATCGAACCGATTGCACCCCCGCAGCCCCGGCCACGGCCCGCTCGACCGGACGGGTGACCAGCTGCTCGACCTGATCGGCGGCAAATCCCTCGGCTTCGGTCTGGATTTCGGCTTGAGCCGGTACAAAATCAGGAAAGACGTCGAACGAGGCGCGGGACAGCACAACGCCGCCATAGATCGCTAAAAAGAGGGCCGAGAGGGCCACAAGGCGTGGCCGGACCAGTGACCAACGGACGATGGCAGACAGCACGTCAGTCGTCCTTTTCGGCTGATGCCGTACCGGCGGTTTCCGCACTCAGCAGCATGGAGGCGCCCTGAACAACCAAGTTGTCACCGGAGGCAAGGCCAGAGCGGGCGACCAGTCCAGCCTCGGTGGCTTGGCCAATCACGACC
>CAISGS010000335.1 GCA_903884915.1 uncultured Caulobacteraceae bacterium
CCATGATGATCTGGTCAACCTGCTCGCCGCGCACCCCGGCCCGCTCAAGCGCAGCCTTGACCGCGACAGACCCAAGTGCGGTGGCCTTGACGCTAGAAAGCCCGCCCTGAAAGGCACCCATCGGCGTGCGGGCAGAGGAGGCGATGACGATAGGATCAAAAGCGGACATGGTGATGATCTCCGAGCGGGTTTTGCATTCTATAGAGGGCTACACGCTTGCCACCCATGACGCAGCGCAAGCCAAGCCTAAAGACTGAGATGGGCCGCCGTCGTGGACTCAATGAAGCCGCCGCCAAGCACCCGCTCACCGCCGCTCACAGGATCATAGAGCACGCAGGCCTGCCCGGGGGACACACCCTCCTCGGCCTCGTCAAACAGGACGGCTGGCGCGCCATCAACAATGGCCAGCCGCGCTGCAACGGGCTCACGGGTCGAGCGAACGCGAGCCAAGACTGGCTGCCCGGCCTTAGCCGCCTCGAGCAGACTGGCCTGATCGCCCAGCCAGTTGGTTTCCTTCAGACGCAAGGCCCGGGTCAGCAGGGCCTCGCGTGGCCCGACCACGACCTGACGCTGGTCTGGATTGATCTTGACCACGAACAGAGGCTCGCCGACCGCGACGTTCAGGCCGCGCCTTTGGCCGACCGTATAGCGACTGACACCCTCATGTTGGCCCAGTACCCGGCCATCGAGATGGACAATGTCGCCCGGCAAGGCCCCTTGAGGGCGCAAGCGGTCGATCAGGGTGACGTACTTGCCTTCGGGTACGAAACAGATGTCTTGGCTGTCGGGCTTATCGGCGACCGCGAGGCCAAGGCTGGCCGCGACCTTGCGCACCTCTGGTTTGGGCAGCCCACCGAGAGGGAACCGGACAAAGGCCAACTGGTCTGGCGTTGTCGCAAAGAGGAAATAGCTCTGATCTCGGGCCGGATCGATGGCGCGAACCAACTGAGGACCGCTCGGCCCCTCTTCGCGGCGCACATAGTGACCCGTCGCCATCGCCTCAGCGCCCAGATCACGGGCCATGTCGAGAAGGTCGCGGAACTTGACCGTTTGATTACAGCGGATGCAGGGGATGGGCGTCTCGCCGCGCAGATAGGAGTCGGCAAAGTCCTCGATCACCTCTTGGCGAAAGCGGCTCTCATAGTCGAGGACATAGTGCGGGATGCCGATCCGCTCGGCCGCCGTGCGCGCATCATGGATGTCTTGCCCTGCGCAGCACGCGCCCTTCTTCTGGATCGCCGCCCCATGGTCATAGAGTTGCAACGTGACGCCAACCACATCATAGCCCGCCTGCTTGAGCAGCGCTGCGGTGACGGTGGAATCCACGCCGCCCGACATGGCCACAACGACCCGCGTCCCCAGCGGCAAACCCACAGCCGCGCGCGCAACGGCAATCGCGCTGGCAGCGTCTTGGCTCAGGGTCATATCGAGGGTCGAGACGGTCATCATCCTGCCTATGGTTGGGCTAACGCCATCCCATAGCGGTTTTGGATGAATTTCGCGAGGCTTCTGAGCCGTTTAAGCCCAACCGGGGCCAATCAGTTGAGATAGTTCAGGAGCGATGAGCTCTTCAGGGCCAGAAAGACCTGTGCACCGGCCTGAACCGCCTGCTGCGCCAAGCGAAGGCGCGATACGGTTTCGGCCTCATTAATGCCGGACAGGTCAGAGGTCATGCTGTCGATCGTATCCACGCGGGCCTTTTGCGACGTGATGGTGGTGGCGACACCGTTGGCAATCGAACCATTCAGCGCGGCACGATCGGTCAACCCACTGTGGGCCGATGCAAAGGCTTGCATCTGTGTGTTCAAAAATGTGGTCTCAGCCGTCGTTAGGGTCGATCCAAAGGCCACATTCGGGGGAACGCTATTGGTTGTAAAATAGGTTTGAATGCTGGCGAATACCGTCATCAGGTCCTTACCGATATCGCTTGCCGTCATGCCCGTGGTGACCGACGTCGCATCATTTAGACGACTGGTTTGAACCTCTGAATCATTGCTGAAAATTGCATCAATCGCTAGGGGAATAGCCGGATCAGGCAGCCCAGCCATAGAGGTGACATTTACCGGTTTGGTTGAGGTCTGAGAGCCCGCAAACAGATATTGCCCCTCATTTTGACCGTTCAAGGAATCCACGGCTGCCGAAAACTGCAGCTTAAGGGTCTCCATCAAGGCGTTGCCCGAATTGTTGGCAATGGCATTGGCAATCGCCTGCCGCGCCGTGTCCGCCGCATCTGCCGTCGCCGTCAGGTAAATGTTTTGCGTATCAAGCTTGCGGCTCAAATTCTCGTTCAGCTTGATGTAGGACTCGGTCTGAACCTTCACCGTTCTGGCCGCCACAAGGGTCTGTGAGTCGGAGGAGAACCCGCGAAGATCGGTCGCTTTTTTGCCGGTCGAGAGTTGCGTATTGGCCTCGTTCTGGGTTTGCTGAGCACGCAAAATTCCAGATAAAACAACGTTATAAGAGTTTGTGGTTGAAACCCGATCCATTGTTCAGCCCTAATTTACCATGGCAAGAAGTACATCGTACAACTCGCCAGCCGCCTTGACCATACGCGCGGATGCATTGAACGCCTGTTGGTAGGTGGTCAACTTGATCAGCTCGTCATCGATATTGACGTCTTCAGCCTTAGATCGACGATCTTCTGCCGCTGTATTGACCGCGTCCGCGCTTTTTCGCGCGCTTTCGGCTTGGGCCGACGAGCGAGCCAAACTGCCTGCGAACTGCGCCGCATAGTCCGAAATACTATAGGTGCCGGAGGAAATAGTGCCGGCCTTGTCAAAGCTCGCCGTCGCCGCACCTGCATTGGCCAGCAGTTTAGCCCCGTCCCCATTACCCGCCTTCAAGGCCGGTTGCCCCGCAGCAACGGTCAGATCTAACTTGGCCAAGGCAAGATATTTGCCATCTTGAACAATGTCCGCGCGCACGCCGTACTGGTCAGTCCGCAGCGAGCGTTGGACATCACCGATGCCGAACAGAGCGCTCATAGAGACGCCCCCCGTACCACGCTGTGTGGTATCTGACTGGATCGCTAGGTTGGTGGTGGTCGACGAGAAGTTCAGCCTTCCTTTGCTATCGAGTGCGAAGGTGCCATAGGCACCCACCCCCGCATTCAAGGCGGTTACCAGAGCGGTCATCGACGTACCGGCGGGTAAAGGAACCGTCACATCGACCAGATGCTGACCTGTCGGATCGGTGAGGTCGAAAGAAATCTCGCCAGCAGTGAAGCCATGAGCGTCGACACCGGTTAAGCCGGTA
>CAISGS010000336.1 GCA_903884915.1 uncultured Caulobacteraceae bacterium
GCTGATCTCTCGAACAATGGCCTGAGCCGCAGCCCGGGGATCGCTCGCTGCGGTAATGGGCCGTCCGACCACCAGATGGCTGGCTCCAGAGCTTAGAGCGTCCTTAGGTGTAGCGATCCGGGCCTGATCATCCAGCGCTGCGCCCGCTGGCCGAACCCCGGGTGTAACCACCAAAAATTCAGGGCGACCGGCCTTGATGGCCATAGACCTGGCAAGCGCCGCCTCCAGAGGGCTGGCGACCACCCCATCGCAACCCAGGTCAAGGGCCTGGGCAATCCGACGCTCGACCAGAGCCGTGGCGCTAAGGCCGTAACCCATTTCGGTCAGGTCAGCGTCGGTCAGGCTGGTTAGAACGGTGACGGCGAGGATTTTCAGGCTCGATCCCGCCTTGCCCTTGACCGCTGCGGCCATCACCTGCGGCTCGCCGTGGACGGTTAAGAGGTCAGCGCCCGATCCCGCCAGAGCTGCAGCGGCCTTTTCTACGGTGGCCCCAATATCGTGTAGCTTCCAATCGAGGAAGATCTGGTGACCTTGCTCCTTTAGACGCGCGGCCAGATCCATGCCGCCGCTGGCGAACAGTTGCAGACCAATCTTATAGAAACTGACCGCATCGCCGATCTGGTCCGTCAGAGCCTCGGCCTCGCGCACAGTGGGAAGGTCAAGGGCCACGATCAGGCGCGGGTCAGAGGCGGGCATGGTCATGGGCAGGTCCTTTCCAAAAGGCGGCATCAAGTCGGGTGTGGTCAGTCTGCGCCCAAGGTTCTACACAGGGCGGATCGTTGCGGTCCGCCACCTTGCGTGAATCACGTCAGGATGGGTTCCGATCAGTCATGAAGAGCGAGCCCCTGCATGAGCCAGGCCGAACTGTCCGTCAACTTCTTCATTGCCCTGTTCGCGCTGATTGACCCAATCGGCAATGTGCCTCTGTTTGCCGCCGCAACGACCGGCGCGACGGCGGCCGGACGCCGGAGGGTCGCGGTCTATATCGCCCTCTTCTCGATGGTGTTCTTGACCTTCTTCTATTTTACCGGCCTGACCCTCTTGGCCTTCTTCGGCATCTCCCTGCCAGCCTTTCGCATTGCGGGCGGCATATTGCTGTTTCTGATGGGCCTCGAAATGGTCCGTGATGACTTTGCCGCCTCCTTTGATGATGGAGGAGGCGACGAGGCCGATAGTCTGCCCATGACCACGGGGGCCTATGCGAAAAAGCGCTTTGAGCGTTTGGTCGTGCCCTTTGCCATGCCGCTCCTGATCGGTCCGGGGGCCATCTCGACCGTGATCATCTATGCCGGGGAGGCCAAGCGCTTTGGCATGGCTGGCGCTGCCATGGGCCTTGGCGTCATTGCGGCGGTCTGCGCCATCATCATGTTGGCCTTTTGGGCCACCCCGATCATCTCGCGGGCCTTGGGTAAGATCGGCATGACCATTGTCGTGCGAGTCTTGGGCCTGATCCTCTGTGCTCTGGCGGTCCAGTTCATCATCGGCGGCATTGCCGACAGCACGCGCGGCATCATCAAACACTCTGCCGTCGCGCCCTATGAGGATGTGAAGTAGGGGGCGCGCGTCCTCGTGCTTCGACAGGCTCAGCATGAGGACGACTATTGAGCGCGCGCCCTATCCTTCATACTCGCCCCATCATTCCTCCTCATCCTGAGTCTGTCGAAGGACGAGGAGGTTCTACGAACGATCCGGCGGTGTGAACGGTTCTGGGTCCCCGCCTTCGCGGGGAACTCGGAGTGTGGGGGGGCTTCTTCGTCGCGTCATTGCGAGGCGCGCAGCGCCGAAGCAACCCAGGGGAACATCCGCATAGGTTCAGGGCGATCTACTGGGTTGCTTCGCTGCGCTCGCAATGACGCGGGTAAAACAAA
>CAISGS010000337.1 GCA_903884915.1 uncultured Caulobacteraceae bacterium
GCTGCCAGTAGGACTCGATAGCGTGCTCGCTGACATCTTCGCCCGGACCAATGTCCTTTGCTGCCGCCTCAAACAGGGCGTTACGCTGGGTCTGGATGTGGCCGATCGCGGCCTCGACCAGATCTTCGCGCGAGACAAAATGATAGAGCATCGCGCCGCGCGTCAGGTCCGCCGCCTCAGCGATCTTGGCATTGTTGGCCGCGTGATAGCCGATCTCGGCAAACAGGGTCATAGCGCCATCAAGAATGCGCGCGCGGGTCCGCAAGGACTTGGGCGTGTCCTTAGCCGAACTACCGATCTCTGCGCTATCACCCATCTGCCGTTTCAATGTCTGATCCACCTACCGTCACAAGGCGCTCCTGCCTCTTGTTAGATAGGGGTCATACACGCCTGATCCAACCTCACCAGAGCCGACAAGAGACCAAGGCCGCTATTTCACAAAACAGACATGCAATCAGCTTAGGCAAGCACTGTCTGCCCATGGGCTGAGCAGACCTGCACAACGGACCGCCTCATGACGCCAGACGTCCCAACCCATAGTTTTCGATCTGTCTTCATTTCAGATGTTCATTTGGGCACGCGTGGCTGTCAGGCCGAGCTGCTGCTGGACTTTATCCGCAGCATGGAATGCGAACAGCTCTATCTGATCGGCGACATTATCGACGGCTGGAAGCTCAAGGGTGGCTGGCACTGGCCTCAGGCCCACAATGATGTGGTGCAAAAGGTATTGCGCATGGCCCGCAAGGGTACAGCCGTGATCTATGTCCCCGGCAATCATGATGAGGTCGCACGAGACTATTGCGGCGTCCATTTTGGCGGGGTGGTCATTGCCCGCGATGCCATCCATACCACAGCCGATGGACGCACCTTTCTGGTGACCCATGGCGACGAGTTCGACGGCGTCGTGCAGCACGCCAAGTGGCTCGCCTTCCTTGGCGATTGGTCCTATAGAACCATCCTTATGCTGAACACTCTGTTCAACCATGCGCGACGAAAGATGGGCTTTGGCTATTGGAGCCTGTCGGCCTTCCTGAAGGGCAAAGTGAAGAACGCCTTGCAATTCATCGAGAACTTTGAAGGCGCGGTCGCCGATGAGGCACGTCGTCGCGGCGTCGACGGGGTGATCTGCGGCCATATTCACAAGGCCGAGATGCGTGATATTGACGGGATCACCTACATTAATGACGGCGATTGGGTGGAGAGCTGCACCGCCCTCGTCGAGCATATGGACGGACGGCTTGAACTGTTGGAGTGGGCCAAGATGCGGTCATGGTCGATGATTGAGCGCAAGTCGGATCGAACCACGCGTCCGGCCCTCGGCGGGCGAGCCACGGCCTGATGCGCATCCTATTGGCCACCGATGCTTGGGAGCCTCAGGTCAATGGGGTCGTGCGAACGCTGACGCGCACCATCGCCGAATGCCGCGCCATGGGCCATCAGGTCGATGTGATCTCGCCGGACCAGTTCAAGACCTTCCCGCTGCCGACCTATCCCGAAATCAAGCTGGCCATCGGGACCTATGAGCCCATCCAAGACCGGTTCAAATCCTTTGAGCCCGAAGCCATTCACATCGCCACTGAGGGGCCCATCGGTCTGGCCGCGCGGCGAGTGTGCCTAGAATGGAAGCTGCCCTTTACGACCAGCTATCACACCAAATTCCCCGAATATGTCTCCGCCCGTCTGCCTCTGCCACTGGCCGCAGGCTATGCCTATATGCGCTGGTTCCATGAGCCGTCTGGGCGCCTGATGGTGGCCACGCCGACCTTTCGCGACGAACTTCTGGCGCGGGGCTTTCACAATATCTCGCCCTGGACACGGGGTGTAGACACCGACCTGTTCCGCCCCATCGGTATGGATGGCCGTGAGGGGGTTTATGGCGACCTGCCCCGACCGATCTGGCTCAATGTCGGCCGAATCGCCGTGGAAAAGAACATCGAGACCTTCTTGGAGCTGGACCTGCCCGGCACCAAGGTCATTGTCGGTGACGGGCCTCAGCGCGAAGAGCTAGAGGCCAAATATCCCGGGGCGGTTTTTGTTGGTGCCAAGTTTGGTGACGAACTGGCCTCTCATTTTGCTGATGCCGACTGTTTTGTCTTCCCGTCCCTGACCGACACCTTCGGTCTGGTGATTCTCGAGGCCATGGGCTGCGGCACCCCTGTCGCGGGCTTCCCCGCCCCCGGCCCGATCGACATCATTCCCGGCTCCGGTGCGGGCGTCATCGCCGCCGATGAGAGTCTCGAAGCCATGAAAACGGCGTGCCTTGAATGCCTAAAGCTTGACCGCACCGCCGTCCGGGCCTTTGCCATGACCTATAGCTGGCGCGCCTCGACCGAAGAATTCATCCGCAATCTCGAGCCCTATCCAGAACCCGAAAAGGCCCGCTTCTGGCGCCGCCTGCGCCGCCTAGCCCGCCTGCGCAGCAAGGCTCAGCCGCCGCAATAGGTCGAAATTTTTTATCCATCCTGAATCCTCGCACCCCTAGCCGGCATTATGATCGGGTGTTCGCGAAACAGGAGAACAAAGCGATGAGTTACCTGATTTTTGGAATTGATCTGGA
>CAISGS010000338.1 GCA_903884915.1 uncultured Caulobacteraceae bacterium
CGCCCCATGGGTGGAGCTAGCCTTTGGTGGCTGAACCGCTCACTGACCGCCCTCTCCTCATTGCTGAAGGCTATTGGATCGCGCCTGATCCTGCGTAAGGGCAAGGCCTCTGAGGTTCTTCCACAAGTCGTGACAGAGACGGGCGCAGGCCAAGTGGTCTGGAACCGGCTCTATGAGCCCTCGGCCATCGCCCGCGACACGGCCCTCAAGGCCGCGCTGAAGGCCACGGGGGTCGAGGTTCAGTCCTTTAACGCCGCGCTCTTGAACGAGCCCTGGACCGTCGAGACGGGCTCTGGCGGCCCCTATAAGGTCTTCACACCCTATTGGCGGGCTGCGCGGGCCAAGGTGGGGCAGCAACCGGCCCTTCCCGCCCCGCATAGCCTAATGTCGCCTGAGCGCTGGCCGCACTCAGACATTCTTGCCGATTGGCAGCTTCACCCCACCAAACCGGACTGGTCGGTTGGATTTGACGGATGGACACCGGGCGAGGCTGGAGCCCTTGAAAGTCTCAACGATTTTCTGGACGGACCGGCCAATGACTATGCCGAGGGCCGTGATCAGCCGGGAAAGATAGGCACCTCGCGCCTGTCGCCGCATCTACATTTTGGCGAGATCAGCCCGCGTCAGGTCTGGATCGCCGCCCACGGGGCCTCAGCGACGGGTGATCTGAATGAAGGTGCGCGAGATAAGTTCCTAGCCGAGATTGGCTGGCGGGAGTTTAACCATCACCTGCTGTACCATTTCCCCACCCTGCCGACCGCCAATTTCAAGCCAGGCTTTGATGGCTTCGCTTGGCAAGATGACGCGAAGGGCCTGAAGGCATGGCAGCACGGTCTGACCGGCTATCCGATGGTCGATGCCGGGATGAGGGAGCTTTGGGCCACAGGCTGGATGCATAATCGGGTGCGGATGATTACTGCCTCCTTCCTGATCAAGCACCTGTTGATCCACTGGCGCGAGGGCGAGGCTTGGTTCTGGGATATGCTTTTGGATGCCGATCTGGCCAATAATGCCGCCGGATGGCAGTGGACCGCGGGAACCGGGGCCGATGCGTCTCCCTATTTCCGCATCTTTAACCCCTTCAGTCAGGGGGAGAAGTTCGATCCAAAGGGCGATTATATCCGCCGCTGGGTACCAGAATTGGCCCGCCTACCGAACAAGGTCATCCATCGGCCGTGGGAAGCGACCGCCTTCGAGCTCTCAACAGCAGGTGTCACCTTAGGCAAGACCTATCCTCGTCCGATCGTTGACCATGCCAATGCGCGCGCACGCGCCCTTTCGACCTATGCCCGCCTTAAAGATGATGCATAAAGTTATCCTATGACCGTGAATCACATTCAGGCCGCACCTCGGCGAAAGATCGCCATCCTCGGATCGGGCGTGACCGGCCTTGCTGCAGCCTATGCGCTTCATGAGGTCCACGATGTGGTGCTCTATGAAAAGGCTGAGCGGATCGGGGGCCATTCCAACACCGTCACCATCGACTATGACGGCAAGGTCATGGACGTCGATACGGGCTTCATCGTCTACAACGTGCTTAACTATCCCAACCTAATCGGGCTCTTAGACGCTTTGGGTGTCGAAAGCCTGCAGACCGATATGAGTTTTGCCTTTTCTGGCAGCGGTATGGAGTGGTCGTCCAACTTCCCGCACGGCGTCTTTGCCCAAAAGCGCAATATCGCCAATCCCGCCTTCCTGATGATGCTGCTGGATATGCAGAGGTTCAATCGGCAGGGACTGGAGGATTTGGAGTCTGGCCGCCTCGCAGGCCTGACCCTTGGCGACTATCTGCGCCAACGAAAGTTCAGCAAGTCCTTTGAGCAGCGCTATCTCTTGCCGATGGGCGCGGCCATCTGGTCGAGCACCGAGGGCAAGGTCGCAGACTTTCCAGCCGAAAGCTTCCTGCGCTTCTTTGCCAACCATAACCTCTTACAGGTCGTCCAACCCAGTTGGCGCACCATCAAGGGCGGCAGCCGCGCCTATGTTGAGCGATTGCGGGTGCTGCTGGGCGATCGTATTCGTGCAGCCTCTGGCGACGTCACGGTTCAGCGTCAAGCGGGCGGCGTTGTGGTCACAGACGGCTCGGGACAGAAGGCTCACTATGATCAGGTAATCATGGCCTGCCACTCAGATGAGAGCCTCCGCGCCCTTACAGATGCAGACCCGCAAGAGCGCGAACTGCTCGGTGCCGTCAGTTACGCGCCCAACAAGGCCTATCTGCACCGCGATCCGGGCCTAATGCCCAAGCGCAAGGCCGCTTGGGGCGCTTGGAACGTGCTCAATGACCTGAAAACGGCTGATGGCGCGCCGGCCCAAGGGGTGGTGAGCTATTGGATGAACCGCTTGCAGCATCTGGACCTCAAACGGCCCCTGTTCGTCACGCTCAACCCGCCCGTCGCGCCGGACCCTAGCCTCACCTTCGGCGTCTATGACTATGCCCACCCCCAGTTTGATCAGGCAGCCCTCAGCGCTCAGCGACAGTTCAACACCATTCAGGGACGGGGCGGGGTCTGGTATGCCGGGGCTTGGCTGGGCTATGGCTTCCATGAGGATGGCCTGACCTCTGGCCTGCGCGCTGCCCTCGCCTTGGGCGGCAAGGTGCCGTGGGACTTTGTCGACCATCGCATCGCCGGCGGCCCCCTTCCTGCCCCTCAATGGGCAGCGACCGACAGGACGGCTAACCTAAGCGCATGACCGCCCCTGCAGAAGCCAACAGAGCGCGCCTCTATGTGGGCCGCACGACGCACCTGCGAACAGCGCCGCGTGAGCATCGGTTCAGCTATGGCGTCTTTCAGATCTTGGTGGATATTGATCGGCTCGATCAGGCCTTTGCTGGGCTCAAGGTCATAGGGCGCGGCGGCCTTGGCCTCTTTTCCTTTGCCGAGCGCGATCATGGGGCCCGTGACGGCTCGCCCTTGCGCCCTTGGGTCGAAGCGACCTTGAAACAGGCTGGGCTGGATGTGCCGACGACGCGCATCTCGCTCCTGTGCTTTCCACGTGTACTCGGATTTGTTTTCAACCCAATCTCGCTTTTCTACATTTACGGCCCACATGATGAGCTGAAAGCCGTGCTCTATGAGGTCAACAATACCTTCGGTCAAACCCACGCCTATGTGGTGCCCACCGAAGGCCTAGAGGTCGAACGTCACGAAGCCGACAAGCTTCTTTACGTGTCGCCCTTTTACCGCGTTGAGGGCGGCTACCGATTTACCGTCACCCCGCCGGGTGATCGTCTGAGTTTGACTATTCTCAAACAGGTCGGCGGTGAGATAGATTTTACGGCGAGCTTGATCGCGCGGCGCGAGGCCTTGACCGACGCAGCCCTGATCAAGCTCTTCTTCGCCATGCCGCTCATGACCTTGGGCGTGGTGGCAGCCATTCACTGGGAGGCGGTCCGCCTCTGGTTCAAGGGTGCCATTTTCGGTGCTCGTCCTGCGGGTCCAAAGGCTGGTGTCAGTCTTGGTCACGTCACCCATCGATCTCTTTAGGGGCCTTAATGTCTGTCGCGTCTTTGAACCCCGCCGAGATTGTCTTGGCTGATCTGCCCCTCGTCACGGCCGAGACCCTCGCCCTGCCAGAGGTTCGCCGATCTCCAGCAGCCTTCCGCACCGCTGTGCGCATCTCCAAGAGCAATTGGCACTATGGCTCAATGAGCTTCATGTTGCCGTCGGGTCTGGCCTTTCGGGTTCAGGGCACAGAGCCGGGGCCTGACGCCCTGCTGATTATTCGCGACTTCCGTTTCATCGGACGGGTCATGGCCGCCGGTGACATCGGCTTTGGCGAGGGTTTCATTGCCAATGAATGGGACTCGCCCAACCTCTCTGCGGTGCTGCAAGCCTTCACCATGAACTGGGATCGCCTCGCGCGGCTGGTTAATGGCAATCCATTGGTCGGCGTGGTCAACTTCCTGTCCCACCTGCTCAACCGCAACAGCAAGAAGGGCTCACAGCGCAACATCTATGCCCATTATGATCTGGGCAACGCCTTCTATTCGCGCTGGCTCGATCCCTCCATGACCTATTCGTCGGCAAGGTTCGACCGGCCCGACCAGTCCTTGAGCGAGGCCCAGCACAACAAATATGCCACGCTCGCGCGCTCGATGGACCTGCAAACCGACCAGACCGTTCTTGAGATTGGCTGCGGCTGGGGCGGTTTTGCCGAATTTGCTGCCAAGGAAATCGGGGCCAAGGTCACCGGCGTCACCATCTCTCAGGCCCAGCATGATTTTGCCCGCAAGCGGCTGTTTGATCTGGGCTTGGCAGAGCGCGCCGACATCCAACTGATCGACTATCGCGACGTCAAGGGCACCTTTGACCGCGTCGCCTCGATCGAAATGTTCGAGGCGGTCGGCGAGCTATATTGGCCGACCTATTTCGACAAGGTCCGCGATGTGCTCAAGCCCGGCGGTCAGGCAGGTCTGCAGATCATCACCATCAAGGACGACCTGTTCGCCGACTATCGCAGCCGCGCCGATTTCATCCAAAAATACATCTTCCCCGGCGGCATGCTGCCCAGCGAAAAGCGCCTGCTGCAAGAAACCCAGCGCGCCGGATTGGAATGGCGCGACGTGTCACGCTTTGGCCAAAACTATGCCGACACCCTGGTCCAATGGGCCGAACGCTTCCAAGGCGCCTGGGATGAGATCAAACCCCTCGGCTTTGACGAACGCTTCCGCCGTCTATGGCAGTTCTATCTCAGCTACTGCGAAGCCGGCTTCCGCACCGAACGCACC
>CAISGS010000339.1 GCA_903884915.1 uncultured Caulobacteraceae bacterium
GGGGTCATGCGAGGCCCTCCAATCGACGATCATTCAAGGGATTAAGAAGCAGGCGAAGGGCGCGGCGTCCACGAGACAGCAGGCTTTCGAGCGCCTCGACACTGATCTCCATCAGCGCCGCCGCCTCGATATTGCCAAGCTCCTGATAGTGACACAGCACAATCGCCTCCCTCTGACGCTCTGGTAATTTGGCGATTGCCGCCTCAACCTGATCCTTGATCTCCATTCCCATAAGTCCGGCATCAGGGGCAGGACCCGGGTCAATCTGGTCAGGGGGCTCTGCCATCGGTCGTTCGCGTTGGCGACGGAGCCGATCATAGCAAAGGTTCAAGGCCACCCTGTGCATCCAACTGTCAAACCGCGCGGTGCCGGGCTGCCAGGTCGGGGCCTGACGCCAAGCCCGTACCATCACCTCCTGCGCCACATCCTCTGCCTCTGATGCGTCGCCCAACATCCGCCGCGCCAGGGCCAGCATCCGGGGCAGCTTTCGCGCCATCAGGGCCTGAACGGCAGCCGGATCGCCGCGTCCAACCCGAAGGACCAGGTCGGCGTCAGGATCGGGCGGGCGGTTGGTCAAGGATTGCCTCTTTGTATCGATAGAGCGGCTCGCACAGACAGCCCCCCAGCGAACCTGTGCGAGCCTTTAATCGGGTTAGTGTGAACCGTGATGGCCGCGCCGACCACCCTTCATGGGTGGCTGGGGCAACTCATCGCCGGTCAGGACATTGTCACTGTTTTTGTCCATACGTTTGAAGCGCTTGGCCGTCATGCGATCAATTTCGGCCTTGGCGAGCGCGCCATCATCATTGGCGTCGAGCATATCGAACATCATGCCCTGACGTTCGCTGCGCATCTTTTCCATCATCTCGCGATGCATCGGACGATCCTTGCCCTTTTCGCCTTCGCCCTTGGGGGGCGGCGGGCCGTCATGGCCCATCATGGCAGGGCGAGCCATAAACTCGGCCTCGGTTATCTTGCCGTCCTTATTGGCATCAAGCTTCATCATCTGGTCGGCATGGCTTTGCTGGAACTCTGCAAGGGTCACCTTGCCATCGCCGTTGGTGTCAGGATTTGGCATGGGAGGGCGTTTCATGCCGCCTTCCATGGGCATTCGATCATGGCCGGGACCCTCGTGAGGAGGCATGGCAGGTTGAGCCAAGGCAACGCCGCTGAGGACAAGGCTGAAGCCAGCCGCATAGAGGAACTTTTTCATCAGAAATCTCCGTTTGGGGGAACGTGTCTTGACCGTTCATAAGATCAAACGTGCGCCCAAACGAAATCCGTCGCTTTGATGCAAGAGGGTCGCTCCTTGCGACCTATCGCTGTAAGTCCTTGGCAATCTGCTCGAAGGCTTCGCGTGCCGACTGACGGATCAGGGCCAAATAGGCCGGAACGGACTTGAAGTTCCGCACCCCTGCGGCCTTGGCCAGAAGGGTGCGAAAGGGGGCGGGCTCGAGCAGGGGGTCGGCATCGTCGTCGAGTGCGACCTTGAGCAGTTGGGTCAGGTTCTGTTGCAGCTTCCAGCCCGCCTCTAGGGCCGCGATCTGATCGGCCTTTGCCAGCCCCTTGTCCTTCGCCATGGCCAGCGCCTTGGCCGTATTGACCTCCAACGGCCCGCCATGGGGGGCATGGATGATCTGCAGGACCTGCGCGATAAACTCGATATCGACCAGACCGCCCTTGGCCAGCTTGAGGTCCCAATCGCCCTTGGCCGGGCGTTCCTGTTCCATCAGGCGGCGCATGTCGAGCATATCGCGCACGGCCTGTTTAGGATCGCGCGGGCGGCGAAGGGCGGTCTCAATGGCGGCGGTCGCGACCACGGCAAATTCTGGACTGCTGGCCCAGACCACCCGCGCACGGGTCAAGGCTAGGATTTCCCAAGTTTCAGCCTCGCCGTCTGACTGTCCGGCATAGTAGCCATCAAAGGCCGTACGGCTGACGGCGACGGGGCCAGCCGTGCCTGAAGGTCGAAGCTGCAGATCCACCTCATAGAGCCCGCCCTCGCCCGTCGGGGCCGAGAGGGCGGCGACCAGCCTTTGGGTGAAGCGGGCATAGAAGGTTTCCGCACCCCAACCCTTCTTCTCGGACATGGAGGCCGGATCATCGGCCTGATAGAGGGTCATCAGATCAAGGTCCGAGCGGGCGGTCATCTCGCCCGAGCCGCACTTGCCCAGCGCCACCACGGCGACCTGACCGGCAAAGGCACCGCCGATCCGCACCGTCTCAGTCAGAGCCACAGGAGCGAGGCTACGAACGACCATATCGGCCAGTCCGGCAAAGGCTCGGCCGGCCTCTTCGGCGCTGGCCGCCCCGCTCATGACCTGAAGGCCAATTCGGAAGGCCTGTTCGCGGTGCATGACCCGGGCCGCGTCCATCGCCCCTTCAAAGCCCTCTGCCCGCGCCATCACATGGGCAAAGGCCTGCGCCTCCGCATCGACATCGAACGGCTCAAAAAAACTGTGGTCGAGCAGGGCATCGAGGGCGGCCGGGCGGCGGGCCAGGGTGCTCGCCAGCCGAGGGGCGAAGGCCATGACCTGCACCAACAGCTTGAGCAGTTTGGGCTGGGCCAGCATCAGGGATTGAAGCTGAACCCCAGACGACAGCCGCGAAAAGAAGTCGCCGAACCGCAGGAAGGCGGCGTCGGGGGCGCCGGTGGCATTGGTGGCGTCCAGCAGGCGCGGGGCAAGCTGGGTGAAGAGCTCGCGGCCCCGCTCGGTGCGGGTGGCATTGATATGGCCGTGATGCCAAGAGCGGATGGTCGCGGCCACCTGAGGCGGGTTGGAAAAACCCATCCGCGCCAGGGTGGCAAGGGTCTCAGGATCATCCTCAACCCCGGTAAAGACCAGGCTGCCAAAGGATGAGGACAGGTCCTCGCCGTCCGGGAACAGCTCGCCATAATGCTGGTTTACCTGCTTGAGCAGGCGCGTGACCTGGGCATCAAACCGGCGCAGGTCCGGCGCGCCGGACAGGGCCGCGACGCGCCGCCGGTCGGCATCACTTTCGGGCAGGCGGTGGGTCTGTTCGTCATGCAGCATCTGCACCCGGTGTTCCCAACCGCGCAGATGCAGATAGGCGCGGTGCAGCTCTGCAGCCGTTTCCGCAGTCACCTGACCTGCAACACACAGGGCTGTCAGAGCATCCAAGGTACGGTTCGAACGCAGGGCCGGATTGCGGCCGCCAAGGATCAGTTGCTGGGTCTGGACGTAGAACTCAATCTCGCGAATGCCGCCGCGTCCCAGCTTGAGATTGGCCCCCTTGGCGGTCAGCCGATCATCGACCTTGTGGATGTGGATCTGTCGCTTGATCGAATGGATGTCCGCAATGGCGGCAAAATCGAGGTTCTTGCGCCAGATAAAGCCCGACAGCTCCTCAAGAAAGCCTTGGCCCAGCGGCACATCCCCGGCCATGGCGCGGGCCTTGATAAAGGCCGCCCGCTCCCAGTTCTGGCCGACGGTCTGGTAATAGTCGAGGGCTGCGGCCACCGATACGGCGGGCGGGGTCGAGCTGGGATCGGGCCTTAGGCGCAGATCGACCCGAAAGACATAGCCCTCCGCCGTGCGCTCTTGCAGGAGCTGCGCCAAGGACCGTGTCACCGCCAAAGCAACGGCCTGAGCATCGCCGCCTTCCGGGATCAGCATCTGGCCTGGATCGTAAAAGATCGAGATGTCGATATCGCTGGAATAGTTCAGCTCAAAGGCCCCATGCTTGCCCATAGCAATGCAGAACAGCCCCGGTATGGGGCCTGCTGCCTCGTTCGGTGCAGGCAAGAGGCGGCCCTTGGTCACCTCGGCACGAACGGCCATGGCCAAGGCCGATTGGACGGCCAGATCGGCAAATTCGGTGATGTTGCCGGTCACAGCGGTCAGGTCCCAGACCCCGCCCAGATCGGCCAAGGCTATGGTTAGATGCGCATCGGCCTTGAGGGCGCGCAGGGTCTTGGCCCCTGCGATCAGATCGGTCTCTTGGGCCACATATTCGGTCTGGCGCAGAATGTCGGCGATGGGATCTTCGGCCTCAAGGGCTTGGCGAAGCTGTCCCGGCGCGCGTCTCATCAATCCGGCCAGATAGGGCGAGGCCCCGGCAATCGGCTCTAGGGACGGCCAGACCTGTTTGAGCCTTGCCATCCATCCGTCGCGCTCAGCGGCCTTGGACAGCACCTCATAGAGCCGCTCGGCAGCGGCGGTATCGACCACGGGGCCGCAAGGGCGAAGGAAGTCTGCCAAACTCATGGGCGCACTCTTGGTCCAAATGGCCGCAAAGGAAAGGCCTAGATGCGCTCGCTGATCTTGATGGCGACGCGGCAGCCTGCGCGGATCAGGCCGGCCAGCAAGGGATAGCCCGGCGTCTCCAACGCGCCCTCGGCCACGGCCAGATCGCGGTGGGACAGTTCCTCGTCGCGAAAGCGGCTCAGCTCTGCAGCCAGTTCGGGGCGGTCAGTGGCGATCTCGGCGATCTGGGCGGCGTAATGTTCTTCGATCACGGTCTCGACCGCCGCAGTGCAGGCATGGGCGGCCTTCTCGCTGAGCAGGGCGGTTCCCGCGCCCAGCGCAAAGCCTGCCACGCGCCAGAGGGGGGCCATCAGGGTCGGGCGGACCTGATGACGGGTCAGGAGTTGATCAAAGGCGGCCAGATGCACGGCCTCATGACCCTCCATCTCAGCCAGTTGTCCGGCAATGCGATCCTTATCCTTAGCCTTGGCAAAGACTGCCCTTTGGCCGCGATAGATATGAACCGCGCCCAGCTCTCCGGCATGGTCCACGCGTAAGATCTCGCCGAGCCGCGCATCGGAGGCTCCAAGGCCCGGACGGGGCGGGATGGGCTTGTCGCTCATGGCCTTAAGCCTTCTTGTAAAGGGCGCTGGCGGCGCTGTAGGCCGCGAGCCCCAGATAGACCAGAAAGTTCCAACCGGCCATGGAAAGGCCCAGCCAGACCCAGGCCGCTTCGTCGCAGCGCGGCGGCGCAATCTTGGCCCCATTGAGCAGATCGGCCATGGCCTGAGCGCTGACGCCGGTTCCCACGCCCGAACAGGTGGTTGGCCCCGGCCACCATTTCCACTCGGCCCCGGCATGATAGGCGGCCAGATAGGCGCCGTAGGCAAAGACGATGGTCAATCCGATCGCCACCCCACGCCGGATGCGATCTGACCCGCTGAGACGACTGAGGGCAAACCCCGCAAGGCCCAGACCCAGCGCCACCCAATAGACCTCTCGCTGTTTCAAACAGAGGGTGCAGGGAGCAAGGCCACCAAACCGCTCAAACCCATGGGCCACGGCCAGCAGGGCCGCAGAGGCGAGGGCGACGATGAGGGGCTGCCAAAGGGCAAGGCGACGGATCAGAGCACGCATAGGACTCAATCTAGTCCATCCGGGCGGGGAGCCCAAGGGGCAGATGCAGGGGTAATCCCCGCAGTGTGTGTAGGATCTATTCTGGAGGTTACCAGAACGCACAGGAGCCTCTGTGTCCGACTATACAAATCGTGAAGCGCTTAAAGAAATCAGGGACGCTTATGATTTAAATAATAGAAAACCCAGAACCGAAGTGATTGCAGCTATGGCAAATGTAATTCAGCGCCAAAAGGATAATAATGTTTATGTTTCCAAACACATGATTGACGGGGCATTTGACATTAGCCCAAAATATATCAATCATCAGGACATGGAAAAGCTTATCTTGATTGCCAGAAGGCATGGGGCAAAGGCGACATATGAGCCACAACCAAAGCATGTCCATATTCAGTTTTAGGAACAGTTAGGATGTTGAAGGCAAGCCTCGCCCCAATGGCCGCATTGGCGCTCCTAATCTCGATCACTCTATCGGGGCCACCGACGCTTAAGGCCGAGACGAAATCGAAGTCGCAAGAGCCTTTAATATCCTTTGGGATGACCTGTACGCCTCAGATCATCGGTCCCAATGATCATGTTCACCTGACAATACCTATGCCCCATGGCGGCGAATTGGGTATTCAAACGCCAACGGGGGCGTTGGAAGAGGTGGCGTTCTATTTGGACGCATCGAAACCATCAGAATACTTATCGACGATCAGTGGGCCTGAATTCAAATATAGACATATGCTAGATTTGAACATCAAAACCCTATCGGCATTTATTGATTTGACAAGGGAATCGAAATTTCGACGGATATTTACCGTCAATGGTCGATATAAAATCTATGTCGCTAAAGACTTTCAAAATTATATGCTACCGTGGGTGCCTTGGTGCGATCTTGAATATCGTAATCCCGCTGATCCTCGTCCGCCGCCTAAGCAAATCTATTTTTCAGACTAGCCCAGCAGCTTGACCGCGACAAATCCGCCGACAAGGACGATCAGAACGATGCTGGTGACCAGCATCATGCGGCGCTCGATGACCTCTTGCATCTGGGGGCCGAAATGTTTGATCAGGCCTGCGACCAGAAAGAACCTTGCGCCGCGTGTGACGACGGAGGCGGCGATGAACATGGGAAAGCTGAAGGCGGCAAGGCCTGAGGCGATGGTCACCAGCTTATAGGGGATGGGCGTCAGGCCCTTGATCAGGATCACCCAAATGCCCCATTTGGCAAACCAGTCCTGAAACTGCGCCACCCCGCCCGTATGGCCGGTTAGGGCCAAGACCCAATGGCCAACGGGCTCCAGATAAAAGCCGATCGCATAGCCCAAAATGCCCCCTGCCACTGAGGCGGCGGTGCAGATCGCGGCATAGTGATAGGCCCTATCGGGCCGCGCCATCACCATCGGTGCCAGCATCACATCGGGTGGAATGGGAAAGAACGAGCTTTCGGCAAAGGCGACAATGGCCAGCCAAAGACCCGCCAACCTATGGCCAGCAAGGGATAGGACCTGATGATAGAGGCGGTGCAGCATGGAGGCTCCCAGACTTATGCCTTCCCGCTACCAGAC
>CAISGS010000340.1 GCA_903884915.1 uncultured Caulobacteraceae bacterium
ATAGTCAATACTATTGATGTTTTTGTCGGCAATCGTGGTTAATGATAGGTTAAGATCGAACAGTTTCAATCCGATCCCAGAGTATTGATGAGGCATCAGCACCGCCGAAACGCTTCAACTGTTGGGCGCCCGTAGGCGAGGTAACATTGATCTCAGTTAAGTAGTTTCCGATCACATCAATACCGACAAACATCAGTCCACGGCGTTTTAACTCTGGTCCAATCATGGCGCAGATCTCCAGGTCCCGCGCGGTCAGGGACACGGCCTCGGCCCGTCCGCCGACCCGCAGGTTGGAGCGTACCTGACCCTCGGCGGGGATGCGATTGATGGCCCCGACGGGCTCTCCATCGACCAGCAGAACGCGCTTGTCACCCTTTTCCACGGCGGGCAGGAAGGCCTGAGCAATGACCGGCTCGCGGCTGATCGCCCTGTGCAGTTCCAGCAGGGCTTCAAGATTTTGGTCATCGGCCCGCAGACGCGCCACGCCCGAACCGCCGCCGCCATAGAGGGGCTTGAGCACAATGTCCTTATGCTCATCGCGGAAGGCGAAGATTGCCTCTTCATCGCTGGTGATCAGGGTCGGGGGCTGCAGGCCTTCAAAGCCGGTGACGAACAGCTTTTCTGGGGCATTGCGCACTTCGGAGGGATTATTGACCACCAAGGTCTTGGGGTGGATGCGCTCGAGAAAGTGTGTGGCGGTGATGTAGGCCATGTCGAAGGGCGGATCTTGCCGCATCAGAACCACATCCATTTCGGACAGGTCGCGTGTTTCCATCGGCCCCATCTGGCAGTGATCGCCCTGCACGGCCTTGAGCACGGCGCTACGGCCGCGGGCAAAGACACGCTGGCCAAGCTGGGAGAGGTGTTCGGGTTGATAGATCCACAGGCTGTGACCGCGCGCCTGAGCCTCCATCATCATCATGAAGCTGGTGTCGGTGGTGATGTTGATCCCCTCGATGGGGTCCATCTGGATGGCGACCTTCAGGCTCATGGTGTGGGCTCCTTGTGAGGGGTCTTCAGTAAGGTTCGATTATAGGCCGTCATCGGGCCATGCTGCTCGGATATGCCGTGGCCAGCGCCCGGGCGCCAGTGCAATTAGATCAAGTCGGACTTCTGCTTCGCGCAGATTTGGCCGACGCGCCGCCAATTCTCTCGCCGCACGATGCAGTCTTTGGCGCTGATCGGTACTGACCGCCTCAAGCGCGTCGGCAAGGCTGAGGCGAAGCTTGACCTCAATGACCGCTAAGACCTTGCCGCGTTGGGCCAAGATGTCGATCTCGCCCTGCGGGGTCTTGAGGCGAAAGCCCAAGATCCGGTAGCCCTTGAGCATCAGCCATGCCGCCGCCCAAAGTTCAGCGCGCCGACCGCTTTGACGCGACTTCATGCCGCGCTGGGTCTTTAGCATGCTGGCGTTCACGACACCCCCTTGAGGGCCAGGGCGCGTTTGTAGAGAACCTTACGCTCTAGCCCTAGGGCCTTGGCCACCTGAGCGGCGGCTTCGGAGGGGCCCATGCGCGTTAGGGCCTCAGTCAGGGCGACGTCGGCATCTTCCTGCGTCGAGGCGACGATCTCGCCGGGCCCAACGACAATGACGATCTCACCCTTTGGCTTGTCCAGACGCGGATCGACGGCCAGTTCAGTTAAGGTGCCGCGAAGAGTGGTTTCATAGAGCTTGGTCAGCTCGCGCGAGACGCTGGCTTGGCGTGGGCCAAAGACGCTCGCCATATCAGCGAGACTATCGGCCAGCCGTGAGCCGCCCTCATAGAAGATCAGGGTGCTGCGAAGGGGGGCCAGTTCAGACAGGAAACTGATCCGAGCGGCGGATTTTGGCGGTGGAAAACCAGCAAATAAGAACCGGTCGGTCGGAAGACCCGCAACCGTCAGGGCCGCAAGCAGGGCGGAAGCGCCCGGAATGGGCCAGACCTGCGCGCCTGCTTCAACCGCCTCGCCCACCAGCCGATAGCCGGGATCCGATACCAGCGGCGTTCCCGCATCAGACACCAAGGCGACCCGCCCGCCAGAAGCCAGCGCCGCCAAGACCTTGGGCCTGACCCGCTCGGCGGCATATTCGTCATACCGTTCCAGCGGCTTTTTCAGGCCATAGGCATTGAGCAACTTGCCGGTGACGCGGGTATCTTCAGCCAGCACCAGATCGGCCTGTGCCAAAACATCCAAGGCGCGCAGGGTAATATCGCGCAGGTTCCCGATGGGCGTGGCGACAATATAGAGCCCCGGCGCCAGCTCTTGATCTTTCGGTGGCGGATAGATGGGGACCAAGGGCTTGGGCTCGCGCGAAAGGGACAGGCGGAACGGTGACCTATGGATTAGCGCCAAAGCCCGCGCTTCACCACCCTCGACATGGATTGGGCCCTATCCGGCGAGAACCGACGTCACCGCATCGAGAAGGGCGCGGCCTTGCGGAGTGGCGCAGAGCCGGTTGCCTTGGGTGGTGATGAGGCCCAACTCCACCAGCTGCACCACACGGTGATGGTCTGGCGTCAGGGCTAGGGCCGCTAGATCATGGAACGACACACCCTCGTCGATGCGTAGACCCGCCAAGAGCCGTTCTTCGGCCTGTTCCTGCGGGCTCAAGACCTGCTCGCTCTCCCAGCCAAGGCCCGTGGCCTCGACCTGATCCCTGTAGTCGCTGATCTTAGAGGCCGCGAAGGTGGCGACCCGTTCGCCTTCGACCGTAATCCGGCCATGGGCACCGGGCCCGACCCCGACATAGTCTTCGCCTCGCCAATAGATCAGATTGTGACGCGAGCGGGCGGCCTGACCCTTGGCATGGTTGGAGACCTCATAGGCATCGAAGCCGCGCTGGCTGAGCACGGTCTGGGTGGTCTCATAGAGCACAGCCCCAAGCTCATCATCAGGCGGAACTAAAGCGCCGCGCCGCACGGCCCGGTCAAAGGCGGTTCCGCTTTCGATGGTCAGCTGATAGGGCGATATATGATCCGCGCCCAGATCAGCGGCGGCAGAGAGCTCGTCGGCCCAGCCTTGAGGCGTTTGACCGGGCAGGGCATAGATCAGATCGACCGACAGGCGCGCAAAGATGTCCCGGGCGGTGCGGGCGGCGCGCAGGGCTTCATCCGCCCCATGGTTGCGGCCCAAAAGATTGAGTGAGCTATCATTCAGGGACTGCAGGCCAAGGGACAGGCGCTCGACCCCGGCCTTGGCAAAGCCCTCGAACCGTTCGCGTTCAGCATCGGTAGGATTGGCCTCAAGGGAAATTTCCAGCGCAGCTTGGGACGGCCAGAGGATCTTGGCCTCAGCAATGATCCTCGCCACCGCGTCCGGCTCCATCAGCGAGGGTGTGCCGCCGCCAAAGAAGATCGAGACCAGAGAACGTGGGCCGGTCAGGTCCGCTTGGGTGCGCATGTCGGTGAGAATGGCTTCGACCAACTGCGCCTGTTCGACCTTGCGGCCGCGATCGCGCACGACATTGAAATCGCAATAGGGACAGATGCGGGCGCAATAGGGCCAGTGGACATAGAGGCCAAGGGGCCGGGTCAAAAGAGCGCCGCCTTGAGCTGATCAAAGGCCCTCATGCGGTGGCTCATATCGTCCTTGGCCTTTGGGTCCATCTCGCCAAAGGTCATCTGGTGGCCCTCGGGAACGAAGATTGGATCAAAGCCGAAGCCGTTCAGGCCGCGGGGTGGAAAGGTTAGGTGACCATCAACCCGGCCCTCAACGACGAAGGCCGGGCCATGGGGCCAAGCTACGGCAAGGGCGCAGGTGAACCAGGCGTGGGTGCTCTTGTCGTCACTCTCATCCATCCGGCGCTCGACCTTGGCCATCGCCTCATAGAAATCCTTGCCTGGACCTGCCCAGCGGGCCGAATAGATCCCCGGTTCGCCGCCCAAGGCCGTGACCGACAGACCGCTATCGTCGGACAGGGCAATCAGGCCGCTTGCATCGGCCGCGAGGCGGGCCTTGAGCAGGGCATTGCCGACAAAGCTGACCTCTGTTTCTTCGGGTTCGGGCAGGCCCAGCTCGCCCGCTGAGACCAGATTAAACCGTCCCTCGAGTAACAGGCCTAGCTCTCGCACCTTGCCCGGATTATGGGTGGCGACGACAATTTTTGTTCCAGGCTCTAGGGACAGGGCCATGTTTCACTCCGAGAGGCATCACCGATGAAGCTGTTCTTCTCCCCCACATCACCGTTCGTGCGCAAGGTGCGGATTTGCGCCATCGAGCTGGGCATTGAAAATCAGCTGGAATTGACTGCATCGAATGCCTTTGCCGAGGACGGTCTGCGCCAGGTCAATCCCCTGTCCAAGGTTCCGGCCCTGCTGCTTGATGATGGCGGCGTTCTTTATGATTCTCCCGTCCTTTGCGAATATGTCGATTATCTGGGCGGTGGCGGTCTGTTCCCGCCTGCAGGTCCGGCGCGCTGGACGGCGCTGCGGCGTCAGGCCCTAGGCGACGGTATTTGCGACGCGGCCCTACGCCAAGTGCTCGAAGGTCGCCGCGCTGAGGGCGATCAACATCAGGACGAGATCGCCCGCCAAGCCTTGGCCGTCCGTGCGGGTCTTGAGGCTTTGGAGGCAGAGGCCGATAGCCTTTCGGCTGACCGGATGACCATTGGCGAGATCACAGTGGCATGCGCGCTCGGCTATCTGGATCTGCGCTTTTCTCATCAGGACTGGCGCATTGGTCGGCCAAGGCTGACGGCTTGGTTTGCCACGCTCTCGCAGCGGCCCTCCATCCAGTCGACCAAGCCCTGAGGCAAGGCTAGAGACCATTACCAAGGTTTAATATCGCAAAACGATAAGTCAATTGATTGATAATCGATAATGACCTAACCTCCTCCTCGTCGCAAAGGGCGGCTGAGATGAGGAGAAGGCCATGCGTGCCTTGGGTCCAGGTTCGGTATCGAGCCTGCTAAAGATTGTTTTGGATGTGGTCTATGGGCTGATGCTGTTTGTGGTCGGCGTGCTCGTTGTCGCTGCGATCGCCGCCCTGCTGTTCAAGATCGACCCCGCTGTCGTCAAGCAGATGTCGATCGATGGCCTGCCCGCCGAGCGCCTGACCCAAGGCCCCGTGATTGCCCTGCTGCTGACGGTTGTCGGTCTCTATGTCGGCGGGGTGACGGTGGTCATCCATCGCCTGCGTCAGATCTTCACCACCCTGACGGCGGGCGATCCTTTTCATCCCGACAATGTTCGGCGACTGCGCTTGATCGGCCTGATGTTGGTGACCTTGGAACTGACCGGCTATGCCATTTCAGCCGGTCAAGTTTGGCTCTTCCCGGGCGGCACCAGAGAAGAGACCGTTTTTAGCCTGTCGAGTTGGTTCTCGATCCTTGTGGTCTTTGTGCTGGCCGAAGTGTTTCGCGAGGGTGCCCGCCTGCGCCGCGAAGCCGAACTGACCATCTAGGCCAAGGACAGGATCAAGCCATGCCCATTCGTGTCCAACTCGACCGCCTGCTCCATGACCGCCGCATGTCTCTGACCGAGCTTGCCGATCGGGTCGGTGTGACCATCGCCAACCTGTCGATCCTCAAGACCGGCAAGGCCAGAGCCATGCGTTTTTCAACGCTCGATGCCCTGTGCCGAGAACTGGACTGCCAGCCCGGAGACCTGCTGGTCTTCGAGCCGGGTCCCGCCGATATTGAGGATGAGTGGGTCTAGGCCTCGCCGACCGCGGCCCTTTGCAGGTGGACCAGCTCGTTGATCCCCTTGCGGGCAAGGCCAAACAGGCTGTCAAATTCACCTTGGCTAAAGCCGCGCTTTTCACCGGTGGCCTGGACCTCGACGATCTGACCCGTGCCGGTCAGGACGAAGTTGGCATCGGCCTCGGCGTTGGAATCCTCTTCATATTCAAGGTCGAGGACCGGAACGTCCTTGTAGATGCCGCAGGAGATGGCGGCGACCACGTCAAGGATCGGATCGGCCTTGATGACGCCCTCTTCCATCAGATGTTTGGTCGCCAGTCGAAGGGCGACCCAAGCGCCGGTGATCGCCGCTGTGCGGGTACCGCCATCGGCCTGAACCACGTCGCAGTCGACCGAGATCTGCCGCTCACCCAAGGCCTTGAGGTCGGTGACAGCGCGCAATGACCGCCCGATCAGGCGTTGAATCTCTTGGGTCCGGCCCGATTGCTTGCCTTGCGCCGCTTCCCGACGACCACGGGTGTGGGTGGCGCGGGGCAACATGCCATATTCGGCAGTGACCCAGCCCTGGCCCTTGCCACGCAAGAAGCCGGGGACGCCCTCTTCAAGGCTGGCGGTGACCAAAACCTTGGTGTGGCCAAAGGTCACCATGCAGGAGCCTTCTGCATAGCGATTGACGCCGGTTTCGAGGGTCACGACACGCATTGCATCGGGAAGACGGGCAGAAGGGCGCATGGATCGGCTTTCTTTGAGACCAACAGAGCGCTGTTGGACGGTTCATCGGTTGCAGACGCTTGCGCCTGCCTGTAGGGCGCTTATCCTATGGAAGTGGCGGGCCGTCCACGGCCCCTGACACACGGCCACTGATAAATTGATCATGACCAGCTTTATTCAGGCCGGCATGCCTGCCTTGCGAACCCCATCTCTGGTCCAGCTTGACGAGCGTGCCCGCGACATCTTTCGAATGGTCGTTGAGACCTATCTGGAAACCGGCGAGCCCGTAGGGTCTCGGACCGTGTCCAAAGGCGGCGTGCACCTGTCTCCCGCCTCAATCCGCAATACGATGCAGGATTTAACGCAGCTTGGCCTGTTGGGCGCGCCCCATTCCAGCGCGGGCCGCTTGCCGACCCATGCGGGTCTGCGCCTCTTTATCGACGGCCTGCTCGAAATTGGCGATCTGAGCGAGGCCGAGCGGCGCGAAATTGATGCCGGAATGCTGGGCCTCAATGGCGGAGTTGAAGGCGCGTTAGATGCCGCCACCGCCATGCTCTCAGCCTTGGCGGGTGGGGCTGGCGTGGTTGTTACTCCCGTGCGTGAAGCCGGGGTCAAACATGTGGAGTTCATATCGCTCGGCGTCGATCAGGCCTTGGCGGTGATGGTGTTTGAAGATGGCACGGTCGAGAACCGCCTGATGCATCGCCGCGCCGGGGTCACCCCCTCATCACTGCAAGAGGCCTCCAACTTTCTCAATAGCCGCCTGATGGGCCGCACCCTTCTGGAAACCCGCAGTGAGATGCGCGGCGAACTGGACCGGGCCAAGAGTGAACTGAATGAGGCGGCGGCGCGTTTGGTCGAGGATGGACTTGCGGCCTGGAGCGGCGGCGAAGATGCCAACCGCGCCCTGATCGTCAGGGGCCGCGCCAAGCTCTTGGGCCAAGGTCCGGCGCTCGATGATTTGGAACGGGTCCGCATGCTGTTCGACGACCTCGAACAGAAAGAACAGCTCATCGGCCTCTTGGATGATGTGAAGGCGGCGCAGGGCGTCAGCATCTTCATTGGCGCAGAAACACGATTGTTTTCACTTTCGGGTTCCGCTGTGATCGCGGCTCCCTATATGTCGGGCCGACAGAAGGTGGTTGGAGCGATCGGTGTGATCGGTCCAACGCGATTAAATTACGCTCGGGTCATTCCCTTGGTGGACTATACCGCCAAGATGATCGGGCGATTGCTGGATAGGTAAGGAGTGCTGCATGACTGAAGAAACCGCCCCCGCCGACGATATGGATCAGGCCACGACTGTTGATGGCCAGACCGATTCTGCGCCAGAGGGTCCATCTGTAGAGGCTTTGCAGGCCGAGATCGCTGCTCTGAAAGAGCAGATCCTGCGCTATGCCGCCGATGGGGAAAATCTTCGCCGCCGCACAGAGCGCGAGATGAATGATGCGCGCGCCTTTGCCATCCAGAAGTTTGCCAAGGACCTGTTCGGCGTGTCGGACAATCTCAGCCGCGCCCTGCAGTCCATGCCGCGTGAGGGCCTTGAAGGGGCCATCCAAAATCTCGTGCTCGGCATTGAGATGACGGAAAAGGAACTGTCGGGCGCGTTTGAGCGCAACGGCGTCAAGCGCGTCAATCCTGCGCGCGGCGACAGGTTCGATCCTCACCAGCATCAGGCCATGATGGAGCAGGACGACCCCGAGGTTAGCCCTGGCTCCGTGATCCAGGTCTTTGCGCCCGGTTATGAGCTATTTGGCCGGGTTGTGCGCCCGGCGATGGTAGTTGTGGCGTCCAAGGCTTCGGGCGCAGCCGATCCGTCGGCTGCCAACGGAGCCTATGGGCAATCTGGTGGTGAGCCCGGCGCGGCGGTCGACCGCAAGGCCTAAGGCTTAGGTTTGACGGCAGGCGGTGTTCTGGGCTTGACGCCGTTCTTGGCGAAATGGTCCAGCATCCGCTGCCAGCCATCGGTGGCTGCGGCTTGGTTGTAGGTTTCGCGATAGTCGGCATGGAACCCGTGCTGAGCTTCTGGATAGACGATCAGGTCGCTGCCCTTCTTGCGCGCGGCGACCAAAGCCGCCTTGAGGGCGTCCGTGTCGGTCTGGGGGATGCCCCTGTCCTTGCCGCCATAGAGCCCTAGTACCGGTGCGTGAAGTTGAGGCACGACATCGATGGGCCATTGCCGATCCTCTGCGCCCAAGAACCCGCCAGCCGCAGGCTTGGACGGGCGGCCATACCAACCAACCGTGGCCTTGAACTCTTTGAACTGTGCCGAGGCCATCCACGCCACCGAACCGCCCCAGCAAAAGCCGGTCAGGGCAAAGCGCTTGTCGGCAAAGCTCTGCTGTTTGGCCCAGTCGAGGGTCGCGGCAATGTCGCCCATGACCTGAACATTGGTCGCCGTCTCGACGATCTTCTGGATCGCCTTGAAGTCCTTCAGTGGGGCAGGATCCCCGGCGCGATGGAAAAAGGCGGGGGCGATAGCGACATAGCCGAGCTTGGCCAAGCGTCGGCAAACATCGCGGATATATTCATGCACCCCGAAAACCTCGGACACCACGATGACGACGGGATAGCGGCCCTTGGCATCTGGCCGCGCGACATAGGCGGGCAGGGGCGATTCAGGATGGGGGAAGGTCTCTTCGCTGGTGATCAGGCCGACACTGTCGGTGACGATCGGCTCAGCCTGCGCCGACAGGGCTGACACGGCGAAACCGGCAAAGAACAGACCGGCGATCCCGCGCCGGGACAGGTGGAAATCTTGTGGCTGCGAGCCTTCGGGGCGGGTGAGGGAAACCATGGGTCTATCCTTCGCAAAAGCCGTCTGTAAGGGCTGCCTATCAGGGCTGTTGGGCGGCCATCTTTTCGTGCTCGCCTAAATTGCGGCCTTATGGCCCGGCTGTCAAAGATTCACCGGCCCTGCAGCGCTCACCCTGCGAAGGGTGAGGTTGAACCGGCCACCGCCGGGCACGAGCCGCGACGATCCGGCCAGCACCCGATCAATCCCGTGAAAGGCCAAACGGTCCTCTCCGGCCAAGAGGCAAACATCGCCCGAGGCCAGCCGCACCGACCTTGTCTTGCCCCCGCGCGTGGTCCCACCAATGCGAAAGACGGCGGTGTCACCCAGTGAGACCGACAGGACCCCAAAGCCAAAATCGGCCTCATCGCGATCTTGATGCAGGCCCATGCGCGCGGACTGGCCATAGAGATTGATCAGGCACGCTTCGGGGGGCGCGGCCGGATCGACCAACTCCGACCAAAGATCGAGCAGGACTTGCGGGATCGCGGGCCAAGGCTGGCCCGTCACCGGATGGTGGGCCTGATAGCGATAGCCCG
>CAISGS010000341.1 GCA_903884915.1 uncultured Caulobacteraceae bacterium
ACCTGTTCGACAAGCAGCCTGAACCCTTTGGCGGCACCGGCGGTGCGTCGGGTGTCCCGGGTCTGTTCGGCGGCTATCCACAGGGTGACGACATTTTGGGACGTTACTTCACGGTTGGCTTCCGCATGAAGCACTAGCCCTAACGGGTTTTTTTGGCCCGATCGGCCGGCTTACTCTCAAATCTAAGCCATCGGGTCCAAAAGGGGGGAGGCGCTGTAGCGCCTCCCCTTTCTATTTTGGGGCCGCTCGACCCCGCAAAAAGGGGCTGCCAACGATGCATCGTCCCTCGCGCTGCGTCCAAACTAGTATACAAATTTCTCAATGCCTCATTGAGGCAAGGGCGTTTGTCCTTGGGAGTTATACACTATGAGCCGTTCGTTCTTTGCAGCCTTGATGGGCACACTCGCTTTAGCTGCGGGCTCAGCCGCCGCTCAATCGGTGGACTGGCACTTTAATGGCGGCCCCGGCGGGCAACACTATACGCCGCTCAAACAGATCACAGCGGACAATGTCCAACAGCTAAAGCCCGTGTGGAAATTCGATTTCGAGCCCGGAGGTTTGCAAGCCCAACCCCTGATGATTGGGCGGATGCTCTATGGCGCGACCCCGAGTGGAAAGCTGGTTGCGCTTGATGCCGCAACCGGGGTGCTGCAGTGGACCTTTGACCCAGCCATTCCCGGCGGACAGCCCATTCGCGGGCTGGTCAGCCACGGCACCGGGGCCAAGATGCGCCTTCTGTTTGGAACGCAAAACTATCTTTACGCGCTCGATGGCGTGACCGGAAAGCCGATAGCGTCCTTTGGCCGTAATGGCCGGATTGACATGAATGAGAACCTACGCGGTCCAGCAGATAAGAACGGCATGTTCTTGACCTCGCCCGGTTCGGTTTACAAAGACCTCTATATCGCCAGCGGCCGGGTGTCGGAGAGCACACCTGCATCACCCGGGGATATCCGTGCCTTTGATGTCCACACGGGCACGGTGCGCTGGACCTTTCATACCATACCTCATCCCGGTGAAGTGGGGGCCGAGACCTGGCCCAAGGATGCTCATCTGACCCAGGGTGGTGCCAATGCTTGGACCGGTTCGGTCGTCGATATAAAGCGCGGCATTGTTTTCCTCGCCACAGGGTCTGCGGCTGACGATTTCTATGGTGCGGCGAGGCATGGGTCGAACCGCTTTGCGAGTTCGTTAATCGCGTTGGATGCCAAGAGTGGAAAGCGAATTTGGGACTTCCAAGCCGTCCATCACGACATCTGGGACATGGACTTTTCCGCGCCACCGGTGCTTCTGACCGTCATGAAAAATGGCCGCAAGATTGACGCTGTCGCGGCCTCGAACAAGCTGAGCTATGTCTATGCCTTCGAACGGGCGACGGGAAAGCCGCTCTTTCCCATTCGCGAAGTGGCCGTGCCGCCGAGCACTGTGCCGGGCGAAGTGGCTTGGCCGACGCAACCGGTTCCGACCCTGCCTCGGCCCCTGTCGAGAACCTCGGTCTCACTCAACGATCTGACCACACGAACCGTTGCTGCCAACATCTGGGCTAGGGGGGTGTTTTCGCGCCTTAATGGCGGTGGCAAACAGTTTGCGCCCATGACCATCGGCAAGGACACGCTGGTTTTGGCGGGTTTTACCGGCGGCGTTGAATGGGGCGGGATGGCTGCAGACCCCAAGGGTATTCTCTATGCCAATGTCACCAATACGGCCGGCATTAGCAGCATCATCGAGTCCAGTAGTCTGTTGACTGCCGGGCTAGGGGAGGGAACCTACCGCAACCAGTGCGCCAGCTGTCATGGCGTTGATCGCAAGGGCAGTCCGCCTCTTTTTCCGTCACTAGAGGATGTAAAGGTGAACCTGTCGGACGCCGATATTACCGCCGTGATCAAAAACGGCCGTGGACGTATGGCCGCCTTTGGCGGATTGCCAGCCAACACTGTAGCCAATGTGGTGTCCTATTTGGCAACGGGTAAGGATTTGCCCGGTACTGAGCGCCCGCCGATATCGCTGCAGGGGCGGCTTGCACCGTCTCAAACCCAATATACCTCGACTGGAAACCGTAACTTTGTCGATCCCGATGGCTATCCCGGTGTGAAGCCTCCATGGGGCACTTTAAACGCTATCGATATGAGCACGGGCCAGTACCTTTGGACGGTTCCCTTTGGCGTGACCGGCAAGATGGGGCCTGAATTTGGCGGCAGCAATACCGGGGGCGCGGTCATTACCGGCAGTGGCTTGATGTTCATTGGCGCAACGGCAGATCGCAAGCTTCACGCCTACGACACAAAGACCGGAAAGCTGCTTTGGGAGACGACTTTGACCGCTCCGGCACAGGCCACGCCCGCAGTCTATGCTGTTGATGGGCGTCAGTATGTGGTGATCGCAGGCAGTGCGCGAGCAGGCCGAGCAATGGGCCAGGACAATTCTCAAGCCATTACAGATGGCCGTCCAGCGGGAGGCTATTTCGCCTTCGCCCTGCCTCGATAGTGAGGCAGGGACGAACCTTTGGGTGGAGGTCTTATCGTTTGTCGGTCGTAAATCCGAAAATTGTGGTCGATCGGAAGGTTTCACCCGGCCGCAAGATCGTCGTCGGTAGGCCCGGAAGATTGGGACTGTCCGGTAGATGCTGGGTTTCCAAGGCGACGGTAGGGCCCTGCACGAAGGGTTTACCCGCATCGCTCACTAGACCGGCTCGCGCTCCGGCGGGGGTATAGACCTGCATGGTCGGTTCGGTTGTTCGAAGTTCTAACACGCGGCCGCTGGCCGGATCGTGAAGGCGCGCTGCAACCCTATCCAATCGGTTAAGACCCTTGCGAATGACGAAGGAGTGGTCATAGCCCAGAACCTTACCGCTTGGTGCCGGGGGCAAGTTGGGCCCTGGCGTTGAAAAGGCCGGATCGGTTGCCGCCGCGATGCGCTCGGCTAACAATGTGGGCTTGGTTAGATCAAAGGCCGTGCCCTTGACGTCTATCATCTCGCCGGTCGGAACGGAGTCCGCATCCTTGACCGCAACCTGGTCGGCCATGACCTGAAGGTCGTGGGTATAGATGGGCGTCGTGCTATTGCCGTTTAAATTGAAATAGATGTGGTTCGTCAGGTTAATGACCGTGGCCTTATCGGTCATTGCTTCAAAATCGAGCCGCAGGGCATTGTCATTGGTAAAGCGATAGGTTGCCTTGACCTTCAAATGACCCGGGAAGCCTTGATCCCCGTCCGGACTGTCTAAGGTAAGGGAGACGGTCGGCCCGTCCTTCTTGTTGATCGGCAAGGCCGTCCAGACACGGCGCGTATAGGCAATGGCACCGCCGTGAATGGTCACACCCTTGGCATTGGGCTGCAGCGGATAGTGGACGCCATCAAGCGTAAATCCATTGCGCAGGCGGTTGGCATAGCGACCGACGATCGAGTTGGCGTGACCCATGGTTTCCCAACCAGCCAGATCGGACATGCTCATTACCACGTTGCCCAGCTGGCCGTTGCGGTCCGGAACGCGGATAGCGGCCACAGCACCGCCATAGTCTAGGATCGTTGCGCTCGCGCCCTTGTCGTTCAGCAAGGTGAAGGATCGAACCGGTTGTCCGTCTTTGGTCACACCATAGTTGGCGACCTGGACCTCGCCCGCAGATGCACTAGACCCCAACAGGGCCGCAGCACTCGCCAATAGCCATAGTCTAGACCTCGACCACATGTGCGATCTCCCCGCTTAGAACTGTATGCAACCTCACTTGAACGCCGAGGCTTATTGTTTGTGAAACAACCATCTTCATCCAATCGGAGCTGCCCTTCGAGCCCCATGTTGTCAAGGAAACAATAGCCAAAAAATTGGTCATAATTCAAAGGGTGAGAGGCCATTGGCCCTGTGGTCTTCTTGCATACAATGACATTGACGGTCGCCGTTATAGCGCCCTACTGTTTGCGCGATAAACGCAGTTAGAAGGTCGCCGCCAGTGTTTTGGCCTCAGCATGCGTGATGGATGAGGGAGACGACCGAATGGGGCATGTTTCACGGCGCAGTCTGTTGCACGCTTCGGTGGCGACCTCAGCTCTGGCGCTCTGTGGTCTTTCGACAGTTTCGGTTTCTGCTCAATCTACCGATCTGGCCAATACGGAATGGCGCAGCAATGGCGGTGATCTGGCCTATACGCGTTATGCTCCCCTGACCCAGATTAATGCTGACAATTTCTCGAAGCTTCAGGTCGCGTGGCGATTTCGAACCGACGCCCTAGGTCCCTCGCGCGAAAACAATCTTGAAGCCACGCCGCTGATCGTAAAGGGGCGGCTCTATATGACCGCTGGCACACGCCGCGATGTGGTTTGTCTCGATGCCACGACCGGAGAACTGCTCTGGATCTATCGCTTGGATGAAGGCGCGCGGGCCCGTAATGCGCCGCGCCAACTGTCAGGTCGCGGCGTTGGCTATTGGGCCGAAGGAGACAAGGAGCGGATCATCTTCGTGACCATCGGCTATCAGATGGTTTCGCTTGATGCCAAGACAGGGCTGCCGGACCCGGACTTTGGGAACAAGGGCATTGTCGATCTAAAACAGAATATTGATCAGGAACTTGATCTGGATACGGCGGACATTGGCCTGCATACGGCACCCACCATCGCCAAGGGTGTCATCATCATTGGCGCAGCCCATACCGCGGGCAACACACCCAAGGTCCGCAAAAATGCCAAGGGCTATGTTCGAGGCTTCGACGCAAAGACTGGTAAGAGGTTATGGATCTTCCATACCATTCCGCAGAAGGGTGAGTTTGGTTACGACACGTGGCTCAAACCCGGTTCAGCCGAAGATGCGGGCAATACGGGTGACTGGGCCCAGATCTCAGCGGACGAAGAGCTTGGCCTTGCCTATCTGGGTGTTGAAATGCCCACTGGCGATCAGATGGGGATCTACCATCCTGGAAATAGCCTCTTTAGTGAATCGATTGTCGCGGTCGACATTCTGACAGGACAGCGCAAGTGGCACTACCAAATGGTCCATCACGGCCTTTGGGATTATGATGTGCCTTGCGCTGGCATCCTTTGCGACATTCCGCATAATGGGAAAACCATTAAGGCGATTGCCCAGCCAACCAAGCAAGGCTTCCTGTTCGTGCTGGATCGTCAAACGGGCGTTCCAGTTTGGCCAATCATCGAAAAGAAGGTCGCCAAGGGTAATGTTCCGGGCGAATGGTATGCGCCAACCCAGCCCTTCCCTTCCAAGCCGCCAGCCTTTGATCGTCAGGGCACTGGACTGGATGATCTGATCGACTTTACGCCGGAGCTAAGGGCCAAGGCTGTTGAGATCGCCAAGCACTACAAGCTTGGTCCACTCTATACGCCGCCGGTTCTATCCTCCCTTGAGGCAACTTGGGGTGTGCTCAATCTGCCGGGCTACACAGGCGGTGCAAACTGGCCGGGCGGTGCCTATGACCCTGAAACCCATCGTGTATTCCTCTATTCTCAGACAACCTTCCTGTCGCCCGGCAGTATCGTACCCAACTCCAATACAGACATTTCTGATTTTGAATATGTTCATGCCAATCCAGGAGCCGGCGTGCGCCGTCAGCGGGCAATGGGTGCTCAGGCCGATGATGCCGAGGGCTCTGGCGGTGAAGGTGGGGGGGGATCTCGTGCGTCGAGCACAAACCCAAGCGGCGAACCGCGTCCTGGTCAATTGACCGTCGACGGTCTTCCGATGGTCAAGCCACCTTACGGGCGTGTGACCGCTATTGATCTGGAACAGGGTACCATCGCGTGGCAAGTGGCCCATGGTGAAACGCCCGATAATATCCGCAATAACCCCGCCCTTAAGGGTTTGAAGATCCCGCGTACGGGCCAAGTCGGCAAGGCCGGAGGCATGGTCACCAAGACCCTCTTTATCATTGGCGATAGTGGTGGCTTTACCGATGAGACGGGACGCAAGGGTGCGCGTCTGAGAGCCTATGACAAGGACACCGGAGAGGAGCGGGGGGCCGTTTACATCCCCGCCGCCCAGACCGGTTCGCCCATCACCTATATGCTCAAGGGGCGCCAATATGTGGCGGTCGCCGTCGGCGGCAGTAATGGCAATGGCGCCGAACTGATTGTCTTCAGATTGCCGGCCAACCTCGTCGATCAGCCGCGCGCCACAAACGGTTAAACAGGAGACGATGAGATGAATTTGAGAAAGGTCCTCCTGCTCGCGGTCATGGCGTCGATCTGCGCGATGGCGGGTTCCAGCGCCTATGCCCAGGCGCGCCAAACCGAATCTTGGTGGGTCGAGAAGACCAAGGGCGGCGTTTACAAGGCCCCCATGCGGCCGCTCTGGAAACTGTCCGACCTCAAGACGATGCATTCGGGCCAAGACAACTGGTCGGAGCTGATCATCAAGGATCCAGAGCAGGAGGCGACCTATAATTCTGGTAAGCCCGGCTATAGGATTTCAGCGCGGATGCATCCTGATACGGCGACCGTCTTTGTGGTCATTGCAGGCCATGTGCAATTTAACATCGAAGGTCAGCAGCCCATCGCGGCTGTCCGCGGCTCTATCGTCAATGTGCCGCGTACGACCGTCTATTCATCTGAGGTTGGCGGCGATAGCAACGCGCTTTGGGTTGAAGTCAACCCTGCTAACTATAAGGCGGTCTATCCCGCGGCGGATCCAGCACCCAAGGCTGTGTCTGGAGGCGAGGTGATCAAGATCGCATTTGGTCATACGCCCGGGGTCTATAGGGCTCCGAACCGGCCCCATTGGAACCTTTTTCAGGCGATCGAGACCTGTGATGAGCGTGGTGCAAAGGTTCTGGATGATCATCAGTTTGCCAACCCTTTGATCAACTATGCCAACCCAGCCGATGATAAGTGCCCACGTGCTGCGGGCGGCGGCGGTAGTGGTGTGCGACCTCAAACCCCGTTCAATCCCCACTCGATCTTTGGCCACCTCCACGCTGGGCCGGCAGAATGGTGGATCGTTCAGGTTGGTCACATCTCGGGCAAGTTTGAAAATACGGGCGAGTTCCACGCCGAGGAGGGCGATGTGCTCTATGCCGCTCCGATGATGTGGCACCAGATGGGCGTTGAGGGCCCTGGCCCTTCCGTGCGCACTGCCATGGGCGGTTACAATCTCATCAATATGAACAACACGGCCGGCCAATAGGGCCGAGTAGACACAAATTTCCGTAGGCGCGGTGGCGCAGCGGTTGGAGGGAGACTTGAGATGACGAACATGACCCGCCGAGGGCTATTAGCGACGACGTCGGCCTTGATGCTGATGGGCCGCAGCGCGGCCAAGGCTCAGGCTGTAGCCAACCCTGCGCCCGCCAATACGGATTGGCTAAATTACGCCAATGATCTGGGTTCGTCGCGCTATGCGCCGCTCGATCAGATCAATGCGTCCAATTTTAATAGTCTTGAGGTGGCATGGCGCTTCAGCACCAATTCTCTTGGTCCGCAGCTCGATGCCTACTTTAATGCCACGCCCCTGATCGTTAAGGGCCGACTTTATAGCACCGCGGGCAACTCGCGTTATGTCGTGGCCTTGGATGGTGCGACGGGTCAGCTGCTTTGGACCTATCACCATGATGAAAAGGGCCGTTTGGGCACGCGCTCAGGTTCTGGCTTTGGCGTTTCCTATTGGACCGATGGCGAGGTCGAACGCATCCTCTATGTGACCCGCAGCTACCAACTGATTTCGCTCGATGCCAAGACCGGCTTGCCCGACCCAACCTTTGGCGTGAACGGAGAGCTTGATCTGCGCCTGAACTGGGATCAGGAGGTTGATCCAGTTAAGGGCGTGGTTGGCCTTCACTCCACGCCGCTGATTATCAAGAACACTGTGGTTGTTGGAACAGCACCAACCGCAGCAGTTAAGGCCTATCTGCGCGGATTTGACGTGCGCACAGGCCAGCGCAAGTGGATTTTCCATACGGTCCCGCGCAAGGGTGAATATGGTTACGAGACCTGGCTCAAAGAGGGTCAGGCTGAGGCCACCGGCAATATGGGCGTCTGGGCCCCTATGTCGGCCGATCCCGAACTGGGCCTGCTCTATGCGCCAGTAGAGATGCCGCCGACCGATCTGATCGGGGTGTCGCGTCAGGGAACGAGCCTGTTCGAAGAATCTTTGGTCGCGCTCGATGTTGAGACCGGTGAGCGGCGCTGGCATTACCAGTTTGTCCATCACGGTCTGTGGGATCGGGACACGCCCTGCGCCCCGATTCTTTGTGACATTGAGAACAAGGGTAAGATGGTCAAGGCCATCGCTCAGCCAACCAAGCAGGGCTATCTCTATGTACTAGATCGGGTCACCGGTAAGCCCGTTTGGCCGATTAAGGAACGCCCGGTTCCCAAGGGCGAAGTTCCTGGTGAGTGGTATTCTCCAACCCAACCGTTCCCAAGCGCTCCGCCTCCCTTCGAGCGCCAAGGTTTCTCAGTCGATGATTTGGTCGATTTC
>CAISGS010000342.1 GCA_903884915.1 uncultured Caulobacteraceae bacterium
CCCTGGGCCAATGGTACTTCGTCTCAAGGCGCGGGAGAGTCGGTCGCCGCCAGGTCTACTGGACGGATGCAAGAAGATACACACACCAAACACCCCAAAAGGTCGTCAAACCCTTCATCAACGCAACCATCGTGCCCTCGTAACCAAGCGCGATCCGACTTTGACGCGGGGTGGAGCAGCCCCAGAGATTTTGTCAAAAATCTCGCAAACGAGACTCCGGGCTGCGCTCTATAGCCCGATCCGACTTTGACGCGGGGTGGAGCAGCCCGGTAGCTCGTCAGGCTCATAACCTGAAGGTCACAGGTTCAAATCCTGTCCCCGCACCCAAAGCGTTGCCTATCATAACCCTTCATAGTCACCCCCGGTCGGTACTAAACGCAATCTTGCGGTGAAACTTCGACTTTGCCATAGACAAGGTCCGGCTTGGCGCGACATGATGGTCTATGCTCCAGACGCGCTCCCTCCTGTCGATTGTCCTAACCGCGGCCCTGTTTCTCAGCGGCTGCGGCGGTGGAGGCGGCGGTAGCAGTGGGGTGACCGCGGTGGCGCCGACGCCGAGTCCAACGCCCACCCCGTCTCAGTCCTGCACCCTTCGCGATCGCCAGCTCTGGGCTGAGCAGCAGATACGGGAATGGTATCTGTTTCCGGAAGATCTTCCGATCAGCCTCGATCCAGAACCCTATCCGACGGTGAATGCCTATATTGATGCCCTTACGGCTACGGCTCGGGCCCAGAACAAGGATCGGTTCACGACCTATGTGACGAGTATTGCTCAGGAAAATGCCTACAACGCTTCAGGTCAGACCGCAGCTTTCGGTATCCGCCTCGGCTATGACAGTGCCAACCGCACTGTGACCATTCTTGATAGTTACGAAACCGGTCCCGCTTTTACGGCCGGGTTGACGCGCGGCGTTCGGATTACGGCGGTCGGCGAGAGACCCGATAGCCTTGTCAGTGTTAGCGATCTATTTGTTCGCGGTGGCAGCGCGGCGGTGTCTGACGCGCTGGGTCCCTCGACCGCCGGCGTTAGCCGCGTGATCCGGTATCAGCCCTTGGTCGGTACCGAAACGACAGTCACGGTGACCAAGGCCGAGTTCAATATTCCGCCCGTATCACCGACCTTCGGCACCCAGATCATCAACAGTGGCGGCCAGTCGGTTGGCTATATCAATCTGCGCACCTTTATTGCCCCGGCGGAGACCCCTTTGCGTGAGGCTTTCCAGCGCTTTCGCACGGCGGGTGTCGACCGGGTCGTGATTGATTTTCGTTATAATGGCGGCGGACTGCTGAGTGTCTCAGACCTGATGGGCGACTTGATGGGCCGCAGCCGTCTGACGACAGACCTGTTCAGTCGCATCACCTTTCGCCCGTCAAAATCCAGCCAGAATTCAACCCATCTCTTTACAGTTGCGCCGCAATCCATCGCGCCAAGGGCCTTGGCCTTCATCACGACAGGATCTACGGCGTCAGCCAGTGAATTGGTTGCCGCTGGAATGTTGCCTTGGACACGTGGCAATATTTGGATGGTGGGGGAGAACAGCTATGGCAAGCCCATCGGTCAGATTGCGATTGACCGTGCGGTCTGTGACGACCGGTTACGCGTCATCGCCTTTGCGGTTAAAAATGCCGATGGGGACGGAGATTACTATACCGGCTTGAAGTCGGTCTTTGATCGCCGGGGCGAAAAAACCTGCGCGGCGCCCGACACGCCGACCTTGGCGATGGGAAATCCAGCCGAGGGGCAGACCGCTGTTGCACTAGCCGCTCTGAGCGGGGCAAGCTGTACGCCCATGTCCGACGGCGCTGCGCGGATGCCGGCCCTGTCAGATACTGAAAGCTCAGCAACTGTGTCTGCACCCTTCACAGGTCGTCTGCTTCCGGCCACGGCGCCCAGTCCCGCGCAGCGCGATATGCCGGGTCTCTATTAAGGCCCCTAAGGTCCGGCGCCTGCCCCGGACCGGACCGATAATGGTTTAGAAATTTAGAATTAACCTTAATTCCGGGTGGCAATTTAACCCTCCGTTAACCCTAATTATACACCCTTGGGTCTGTATAAAGGGCTGCGTCGAACAGAGTCGGTCTCTGTTTTGTCTCTTGAATGAGACTGGTGCAGTCCGGACCAAGGGAGACCTGATAATGTCAAAGACCGCTGCTACGGATGAAGATCTGGCCTTGGCCCGGGCTGAAATTCTCTATGGCCGGGCTGACCAAGCGATTGAGCGCCTGAAGGCGATGATCGAAGTCCACAGCTTCTCACCGGTCCTTCACTATTGGCTCTCGGCAGCCTACGGGGCGGCGGGCCTCTATGACGACCAGGCCGAAACCCTGCGAACCGCTCAGGCTTTCCACGGGCTACAGATGGTGCAGGACAATGGCGGTGACGTCGCCCTGTTCAATACAGATACAGAATATGCGCTGGCTGTGGCGGATCAGTTTATCAGCGTTGACCTGATGGGTCCGGCAAGCCTTGGCATGGCGCGCGGTGTCATGGACAGTGAGGCCTCCGGCGCAGCCTTGCTGGGCTATGGAGCGACTCTCTTTGCACAGGGCCGAACCCTGGAAGCGGAGTCCGCCTTAAGCGTTGGCGCCGAGGACTATCAGTTTCATCCCGCCCATAGCGCTTTTTTAAGCATCCTGCCCTACTGCGCTGGCGGCACTATTCGCCACGCCTTTGAGGCCATGCGCTGGGGCGCGATCCATCAGCGTCATAAGGATGAGTGGCCAAACTTCACCAATAGCCGCGCCACCAACCGGCCTCTGCGCGTTGGGTTTCTGATCTATAGCCTAACGGGCTCGGCGTCCGCTGAAGCCTTGGCCAGCCTTCTTACCGCCCTGTGCGATGTGAGGGCGACGGTCTATTGCGACAATGCGGATCAAGAGATGGCCAATCCGGGCGTTACCCTTCGTTCGGTCGGCCATCTGTCAGATGATCAGGCGCAGGCCTTAATCCTATCGGACGGCATCGATGTGCTCGTCGATTGCGAGGGCCATGGCGCGGAAAGCCGCCTCCTAATCATGGCCCGCAAGGCCGCGCCCGTGCAGGTCAGTTGGAACCCGTTTGGGGTCAGCAGTGGCCTATCGACCATCGACTATGCCCTGGTGACCGACCGGGTTGCGGCCGCATCCGATACCATGAACTTTGTCGAAACCCTTTGGCCGATTGGCCCGGTCCTCAGCCCCTTTGGCCGGGCGGGCTCGATCGAGACCCTTGAGCCGCCGGCCCATGGCCCAGATCAGATTGTTCTGGCCAGTTTGGCTCACCCCGCAACGCTTGACGACCAAACCATCCGGCTTTGGGCCCAAACCCTGCGCAACATACCGAAGGCGCAGCTTTGGCTGAAACATCGTTATTTTGTCGATCCTGTGCTCCAGAACGCGCTGAGCTCGAAGTTTGCCGCCCATGGCATTGATCCAGATCGGTTGGTCTATCTGGAGCGGGGCGAGACATCAGCGAGCGCTGTCGTCCATGCGGGCGTCGATATGGTTCTGGCCCCCACCGGGCCTCAGGCGCTCTTTGATACGTCCATCTTGCAGGCGTTGGCTGACGGCATTCCGGTCATGACATTGGCTTTGCAAGAGGAAGCATCGGCAACCAACCCGCTTTCTGTCCTTGGTCTTGAGGATTGTGTGGCCCCATCTGAGCAAGCCTTTGTTGATCAGATCATCCGGCTGACCTTTGACCGGGCAGCCTTGAACCGCCAGCGCTCGGCCGTGGCCATCCTTTTCCACGCCTCTCCCTATGGAGATATGATTGGATTTGCTCAAGGTCTGGAGAAGGCGTTCAGAGAAATGTTCGACATTTGGGCTCTGCGTAATCTGAGCCCGGAAGATCGCTCACTCGACCGCTTGGGTGGGTTTGATGGTGTCAACAGCGACCGGGACGTTGCTTAGACGGGTCGGTTTGGCGCTGAGGGAGACCAGTGCGGCAAAGGCAAAGCCTATTGCCAAATAGGTGTAGCAATCGCTGAAGGCCATCACCAAGGCGTCTCGCCGAAGGATATGAGCCATCATCTTGCGGGCGGCGGCTTCGGGTTGGCTAAGGCCGAGGTCTTGCATGTGGGCGGCTAGGCCATCGATCATTTCTGCGCCGCCAGCTTGGGTCACTGCAAATCCCGCTGAGAGGTCGTGGAAATGCTGCGCGGAGTGGGTGGCCAAGACCGTGGTGAGAACGGCGAGCGCAAAGGCGCCCCCCAGATTACGCGAAAGGTTTACCAGCGATCCTGCCGACTTCATCAAGACCGGTGACAAGGTCCCCATGGTGATGTTCTGGGTCGTGAACATGACGAGGGCTAGACCGGCGGAACGGGTGATTTGTAAGACCAGATACTGATTAAAGCCCCATTCTGGAGTCACATCACGGCTCACCCACATTCCCGCTGCTGCGATGAAGAACCCCAATATGATTTGCGGCCTTGGCGGCACAAACTGTGCGAGCCGGGTGGATATGGGGCCCATGGCGAACATCACCAGCCCTGACACGACCATGGTCGCACCGATCTGCCCGGGAGAATCGCCCCTCACCCGCGCGAGAAACAGGGGCAGAAGATAGGTCGATCCAAAGAGGCCGACGCCAGAAATGAAGGTGAGGAAGCACCCGACCCGGAAATTTCGATCTGCAAAGGCGTTTAACTCAACGATGGGGTTAGCGCTCTTTATGGAGCGCCAAACGAAGAGCATTCCCCCGAGAAGAGACAGGACCGTAAGGCCAAGGATCAGGTCGCTTTGGAACCATGCCTCACCGGTGCCCTCTTCGAGCACATACTGACCACACATCAAAAAAAGCGCCATGCAGATCAAGGCCGTCCAGTCGAAGTTCCGCGCCAGTCGAGGGTCAGGGCGATCAAAGTCACCAAACTTCCCGACCAGAAATAGGACCAAGAGGCCGAATGGAACATTGATGAAAAACAGCCAGCGCCAACTGAGCAGTTCGGTGATCTGACCGCCGAGCGTAGGGCCAAGGGTCGGTGCCATCGAAATGACGGTGCTCATGATCACGCTGGAAATCATCCGGCGTTCCGGCGGGAAGGCTGAGAAGGCTATGGCGAAGACGGTCGGGATCATCGCTCCCCCGATAAAGCCTTGCAGGGCTCGGGTGATGATCATGGTGTCGATGTCGGAAGACAGACCGGTCAAGACGCTCATGATGGTAAAGCCGGCGCAAGAAATCATGAACAGTCTTTGGGTTCCCCACCATCTTGCCAGATAGCTGGAGAGGGGGATCATCACCACCTCAGCGATGAGATAGGCGCTCTGAACCCAACTGATCTCATCGCTGCTCGCGCTCGTGCCCGCTTGAATCTGGGACAAGGATGAGTTGACGATTTGGATATCAAGATAGGCGAGGAACTGGCCAATCAGCATACCGCCGAAGCCAAAAATCAGCCGATTGCGGATGATGTTCGGATCGTCTCTGTTCGGTAGGGCTTGCTCAGCAGCCATGGTGGTCACGCCCCTATTCCCCTCCATAGTGAACCTGTTCTGCAGGTCTCATTCTATTTGGGCGGTTCTTGTTCGCTGCTCTGCCCTATGCTGATCTTCACCCCCATTGGAAGCTTAGGCAAGGCCTCGGTCGGTGGGTGGTGCCAATGCGTCCTATCAGCAACGCGGCAGACTTCAACTCAGAATTGGACACCTAGCC
>CAISGS010000343.1 GCA_903884915.1 uncultured Caulobacteraceae bacterium
GATATAGCATTACCCATCGCCCGAAGGATCGAGTCCGGAGATGGAACAATAGTCGTTGGCTGAACCAGCGTTGCAACGGCCAGGTCTTTAGGGGCGATGCTCGCCTCAGCCCTTTGAGGAATAGCGGGCTGGAGTTGCAAGAGTGAGGCTTGGGGGACATTGGTCGCAAGATCAATCGATTTGCCCCCCCCTTGCCCGGCGATAGGGGAGGTGGGACCAGTCACCTGAACTGCAGGCTTCGATAATGGGGGCGTTGGTGTTGCGCTCGCCCCTTCGCTCACTCTAGTCGGCGCGGGACCGGCAAAAATTGCCGCCTTGGCAGGGATGTTCTGATCGGGTGGCGATAGGATCTGATTGGAGGCCGTTGTCCCTAAACGCTCTGCCGCACTCACCGGGACGCCTACAGCCAATCCGGGGTCTATCACGAGGGGGGGCTCAGAACCTGCGCTGTGCGGCGAGGCATTAACAGCGGCCGTTAGGTCGATGGCGTGCGATGCCGGGTCTTCCTGTGGGCGCTGTTGAGGTATGGGCGCTGCCATTGGGGCTGGGACCTGCAGCATCATCATCTGGGCCAAGGCCCGATTAGAGGCACTGAGCGTTTGCGACGGGTCACTGTTTTTGTCTTGGGCGGCGAGCGCCTCAGGATCAACGGCTACAGCCTTTGATTGCTCAGCTGTCTTGCCATCCGCGCTTGCAACAATGATGGGCGGACTTTGCTCAAGGCTGGGCAGGATGACCCGGCCTTCAACCGGCAAGGGATTAGTGATGATGTCTGCCGAGGTTTCGCGATTGTCTTTTGTCGCCTTGCCAACGCCTATTTTAGAAATGTCGGAAGGACCCGCCGGAGGGGGCGGGCCCTTATCCGCAGATCCTTGGAGAACATCCGCTTTAGGGCTGGCTATCACTAGACGGGGAGAGGTCTGCGCTACAGCGTCCGTGCCATCAACTGTAGGCGCAGGACCGGTCGTCAATATCAAAGCCAGCAAGGCAGCAGATATGTCGGCGGAATTTGGAGCCAGACCCTGCTGCGCGGGAGTCTGAGCCGCGGCCTGAGTTGAAGGGGCAGGGGCCTGAACCCTCATGACCTGAGCCAGCGTTTGGTCAAAGGCGGTTAAGCTTTGCGGCCCGTAGATCAAACCACCATCAGCTATGATTGCGCCTTGATCGTCCGTCTTGCCGCTCACACCTGCTAGACCGACCGACGCAGTCCCCCCCGCCTTGGCTAAAGGCAGTATGATCGGCAGGGTCTGGGCGTAATCAGTTTGCATACTTCAGACGGGCAATTCATTCGAGTTGAGCCGCGCCTACTGCACGTGAGGATTCGGATATTGATAAGCAACCCTTGGGCCAGTTTTTGAATGCCCTTTAAGCCTCTGATTTAAATGATATAATGTTCCCGGTGCCCCCGGGGCTCGACGGCGCGGGGCCAAATTTGCCGTGCGTTTCCGGTCATGAGCGGGCAGCGACTGCCGCCCTGGCTCTCGCTGCCCATCCGCTCGGCCGGGCCATTCAGCCGTTCCTCAACAGCGGACACTAATCTGGCATCGATATTGCTTGATATATATCACCTCTCAGGAGGCTCGGGAGTATACCTTATGTTAATCAGTAGGTTGGGTTTGATCATCAGCGACAAAAGCAGTGGTTCGCTACTGTTTGCCCGGTCATTTTTGCCGAGTTCAGCCTCGCTGAAGACGCGACTCGGGGGCGTTTAGGATGTCGCTTTCATCCATCATCGGGATTGCCTCCTCGGGCGTCGCCACCGCGCAGACCAGTTTGCGGACGGTTGCGGATAATATCTCGAACGTAAATACCAAGGGCTATGTCCGGAAAATCGTCGAGCAGACCTCGCTGACCAGCGACGAACGGGGGCAGGGCGTCGCGGTGGACCGCATTCGCCAAGCCGCTGACGCCTATTTGGAACGTGCGGCCTATACGGCGTCTGGTAACCTCGGTAAGGCCGATACCCTCGCTCAGGGCTTTGATCAGGCGCAGGCCCTGTTCGGCGATCCGTCTAGTGACACCTCGTTTTTCAACCAATTGGACTCGATTTATGGCGGCTTCAACGTTGCATCAGCCTCGCCCTCATCGGGCCTTGGCCGCAGTCAAATCGTTCTAGACCTGCGCAATTTTCTGTCGGATTCGGCCCGGATCAACAGCTCAATCCGGGATTTGCGATCGCAAGCCGACACCCAACTGACCAATAATGTTGATACGATCAACAATCTACTCAAGGGGATTTCGTCCCTCAATACCGACATTGTCCAAGGCAATTTAACCAACGGCGACGCCACGGGCTCGGAGAGCCTGCAGCGCGAACTGATCAAAAAACTGTCCAGCTATATGGACATTAAAGTCACGACCCGCACGACCGGTGAGGTCAGAATTATCGGTGGTGACAGTATTACGCTGATTGGCGAGGGCCCGGCGCAACTGAGCGCGACCCTTCAACCCTCTGGCTTTAGCGATATCAATGTCACCCCGAGTGGCGGATCGCCGATCCTGTTGAAGAACCACATTTCGTCGGGTGAAATGTTGGGGCTGACGCAACTTCGCGATCAGGAACTGCCGGGCCTCATGAACCAACTGGGCGAATATACCAGCCATGCCATTGAAGAGCTCAACCGAGCGCACAATGCGTCTTCCTCAGTGCCCGCGCCTAAAACCCTCACGGGACGTCCTACTGGCTTTTTGGACCAGGCCACGGCCTTCTCGAACTTTACGGGCCAGACGACTTTGGCGGTGTTGGATTCAACCAATGCCGTAGCGAAATCGGCGGTGATTGATTTTGGTGCGCCGTCGATCACCGTGGGCGGGGTTGTAACGGCCTTTACTCCAGCGACGTTCGTGTCGGCTTTCAATACCGCTATGACCGGATTTGCGACGGCGAATTTTACCAATGGTGCGCTCTCAATTAGCGCGACGACAGCCGGTCAAGGCTTGGCCTTCGACGACAGTACCCCTCCGGCAAGCCTGAAGGCAGGCAAGACCTTTAGCCACTTTATGGGTCTTAATGATCTCGTCACCTCGACCGGCATCTCGACCTATGACACGGGGCTAACCTCGACCAGCAGCCATGGCTTCAATGCCGGCGGGCAAATCGCCTTCGACCTCACCGATCCAACGGGCCAGCATATGACCGATATTACGGTACCCGTGCCCGCCGGTACGTCAATGACCGCTCTGGTAGACGCCTTGAATGCGGGGGTTGATGCCTATGGCACCTTCGCGCTCGATCCCAACACTGGTCGGCTAAATTTCTCTTCCACGACCACCAATTTGGCGATCCGTTCCGATACGACGCAACGCGGCACGGGCGGGGTCTCTATAAGTGCTCTGTTCGGCATTGGTGATGTCCAACGCTCGCTGCGGACCGACCAATATACGGTCCGCGCTGACATCGTCCAGGACGGCAAATATCTGGCCCTTGCCAAGCTGGATTTGACCGCAGTGCCACCACTGGCGGCACTGAAAGTCGGCAATGGTGAGGGTGCCAAACTGCTGGCCAATGCTGGCGCTGCAACGGCGAGTTTCGATAAGGCCGGTCATATTTCGTCAGGGATCTACAGCATTTCGGACTATGCGGCTCAGTTTGCGGGCAGTTTGGCCCGCTCATCGGCCCAAGCGGTCAGTGCCCAAAAAAGCGCTGATGCTGTGAATACAGCGGCAGAAGATCGTCGATCTAAGGCTGAAGACGTCAATATCGATGACGAGCTGATCAAGTTGACC
>CAISGS010000344.1 GCA_903884915.1 uncultured Caulobacteraceae bacterium
GCTGCCAGATCCCCACTGTCAAAGCGGAACATGACATTGGACAGGTGATAGTCGCCATGGATGATCCCGGGCTCAAAGGTCGAGGGACGGTTGGCCTCAAGCCAGCGACCGATACGGCCGACATCGGGCAGGGCTTGAATACCGGTCCATCCAGCATGTTCTTCGTAGGAGGAAAGTTGGCTCTGCCAGCGTTGAACCTGCCGTTCCAGATAGTTGTCCGGGCGGCCTAGCCCGTCGAGGCCGCGCGCGCGGTAATCTAGGGCGCCCAGCGAGGCGATGGCCTCAACCATGCTCAGGCCCATACGGTGACGGATGGCTTCAGAGCCAGCATGAAGCTCCGGCAGGCCTTGCGACGGGTTAAAACCTTTGATCGGCTCCATCAGATAGAAAGAGGCTCCCAGCACCGTCTCATCGGGACAGGCGGCAATCAGACCAGGATGGGGCACATCGGAGCCTGCCAGCGCCGCCAGCACCCTCGCCTCACGGCGCATGGTCTCATTGGAGTTTTCACGCAGGTGGGGCGGGGGGCGGCGAAGGACATAGTCACGGCCGCTGCGGGTAAATTTCAGGAGGATATTTTGCGTGCCGCCGGTCAGCAGGCTGGCATTTTCGAGCGGGCCTGTTCCCAAGCCTTGCGCGTCCATCCAAGCGGACAGAACCGCCATATCGACAACATGTTCCACGACCAACCTCCTCCATAACCCGGGCACGCCCTCTGACGGAGCGTTGCAGGCCTTCATTAGAAGGCCTTACCCAACGTTATGGGAAGGAAAAATCGCGCGAGGACGAAAGTCGCCTTGAGCGCCCTATTTCGCGGTCACGCGCCAGATGACATTGCCGACATCATCAGCGACCAGAACGCCGCCAGCCTTATCGACCGCAACGCCTGCAGGACGGCCGCGCGCTTGGCCCTTGTCATTTAAGAACCCGGTCAGGATGTCCTGCTGCACACCATTAGGCATGCCGTCCTTAAAGGGCACGAACAGCACCTTATAGCCATTGACCGGATTGCGGTTCCACGACCCGTGCTGGCCGATGAAGACGCCGTTGCGATAGGCGGCTGGAAGGTTCGCGCCCGTGTAGAAGGCAAGGCCAAGCGAGGCTGTGTGAGCCCCGAGCGCATAGTCGGGCTTGATCGCCTTGGCCACCAGATCGGGCCGCTGCGGGCTAACGCGGCTGTCGACCGTCTGACCATAATAGCTATAGGGCCAGCCATAGAAGCCGCCCTCCTTCACCGAGGTCATATAGTCTGGCACCAGATCATTGCCGATCTCGTCACGCTCATTGGCAGCGGTCCACAGGGCCCCCGATTGAGGGTTCCAAGCCAAGCCATTGGGATTGCGAATGCCTGAGGCAAAGACGCGGGTCGCACCGGTCTTGACGTCAATGGCCAAGATCGCGGCCCGATTGACCTCGGCCTCCATGCCGTTCTCACCAACATTGCTGTTGGAACCAGAGGTGGCATAGAGGGTCGTGCCATCGACGCTGGCGAGAATGTTCTTGGTCCAGTGGTGATTGATCGGACCGCCCGGCAGGTCAGCGACCTTGCGCCCCTTCGCGGTGATGTTTGTTTCACCCGCAACATAGGGGAAGGCCATGACCGCATCGGTATTGGCGACATAGAGCGTGTCGCCGATCAGGCTCATGCCGAAGGGGGAGTTCAGGCCGGTCAGGAAGGTCGTCTTGACCTCAGCCACACCATCACCATTGGCATCCCGCAAGAGAATGAGCCGGTTAGGGCTCTTGGTGCCCGCACCCGCCGACGCCATGATCTTGCTCGCGATCCAGCCCTTTAGGCCACCAGAGTCGCCGGGACGTTCGGGCGAATTGGTCTCAGCCACCAGCACATCCCCATTGGGCAGCACATATAGCCAACGCGGATGGTCCAGCCCGCTGGCTAGGGCCGAAACCTTCAGGCCTTCGGCGACCTTTGGCGTTTCACCCGCAGCCCATCCGACGACCTTAGCGATCTTGACGACAGGCAGCGCCTGCTTCTTGGCCGCTGGCAAAACAGGGTTAGGGCCGAAGCCCTGTTCGACCGGCAAGGAAGCGCCGGGCGCGCAGGCCGCGAGGGCCAGAACCATAGGGGCAGTGAGCAGGGCCGAACGGCGCAATATCGACATGGACGGATCCTAGAGGTTGAGGCTGTGGACGCAGGGACGGTTGTTGAGCCGTCAAAATAGGGGACCGCTCTCAAAAAGCTAGGCCTCCCGATCGGGTTGAAACGGGTAAAGACGCAACGTCAGCCCCTCTTTTAGGGAACTTTTTGACTTGCCCGAGGTTACATCAGTGTCACAGGCCGCATTTTCATTGGATTTATGAGGGATTTGTGGCATGGTGATCAGATCGAATATCGCTACGGTTCGGCCGCTCTCCCTGCTTGCTCTTCGGATCGAGCTCCCGAGCTTTCTACGATCCTCCACGACCATTTGATCGCCCGTCCCCCGGGGATGGTGCGAATATTGACACTCGAAAGGCGACTCTCATGGCCACTGGCGTTGTGAAATGGTTCAATTCCACCAAGGGCTACGGCTTCATCCAACCCGATGATGGCAGCTCAGATGTGTTTGTTCATATTTCAGCGGTAGAACGGTCGGGCCTTGGCTCACTGAACGAGGGCCAAAAGCTGACCTACGAACTGGAACGTGATCAACGCAGCGGCAAGATGTCCGCCGGCCAGCTCTCTGCTGGCTAACCCTAGACCGGCTGCATTCTTTAGGACGCGAAGATTATGTCTACTGTTGAACGTGCATATGTTTTGGCCCGCTCGGGTCAATATGGTGACCTGAACACCTTGAAGGACCGCCTGAAGGCTGACGGCTGCCGCGCTGTCGACGCTCTGCTGGCGACCCGTTCACTCAAGGGCCACCTCGAGGCGATCTGCGCCGCGACCTATAAGCCCGTCGTTCAAGCGACGCCCGAAAAACCCGAAGAAATAGAGCCCACGCAGCCCGAATAGTCCTTGTGGCTCGGCCTGCACCTTTGAAAGCAACATGTCCAAACATCTGAACACCGGCTTCGCAGATCGTCAAAAGACCGCTGCGGAAGCTAAGAAAGCCCTGCTGGCTAAACTTCAACCGAAGCCCGCCGTCACCGATCCCCTGTTCGATCAGCGCGAAGCCCTTCGCGCTGCCGAACTGGAGCGGGTGCGTCAAGAACGGGCTGAAGCCAAGGCCATCGCGGCTCAAGCTGCTGCTGATGCCAAAGAAGCGGCTCGTCTCGAAGAGGAGGCCCTTGAGGCCGCCGCTCTGGACGCCAAGCGCGGCGAACGCAAGGAGCGCAAGGCCCTGACCAAGGCTGAGCAAAAGGCAAAGCGCGACGAGCGTTACGCGGCCCGCAAGGCCCGTCGTTAAACCTAAATCTATCCGGAGCTTGCTTTGGCGGGGTCGATTGACGGCCCCGCGCGATAGCGCGTTCCCAAGTTCAAATTCCACCGTTCAAGGAGATCGCTGAAATGGCGCGTAAACCCAACTACTCCTTCGAGCGCATGGAACGCGAGCGAATGAAGGCCATCAAGACCGCTGAAAAGGCCGCTGAAAAGCGTGAGGCGCGGGAACGTGAGCGGGCAGAATCCGGCGAGGACACCGCGCCCGCCTCCGACGACGGCGACGAATAGGTCCCCCCATGCAGTCCTCGACCATTTTTAACCACGAAACGGTCACGCTCGACGGCGAGAGCTTCTACGAGTGCGAGTTCCGCGACTGCCGGATGGTCTATAGCGGCGGTGAGTTGCCGGACTTCAAAAAGTGCCGCTTCGACGGATGCGATTGGAAGTTTGAAGGCCCTGCGGCGGATACACTCGCGCACCTGAAGCTCATCTGGTCCGTCGGTGGCAAGGCCCCCGTTCAGGCCCTGATCAAAGAAATCACCGGCGCCGGCGGCAAGTAGGCCCTTTTCGCTACGCCGCGCCGTCCGTCCGCTCTTGCTGACGTGAGAAACCCCGATTCTTAAATGAGAATGACTCGCAATTTCATTGACTGAAGCCTCGCGCTTCAGTTAATAACGCGTCGCAAACTCATTCAGGTATTGATCATGACCTTAGGTCTCCGTCGCGCGCAGCTTGTGACCTCAACAGGGGCCGCAAGCCTCATGGCACTCTTCTGGATCATGCCCAGCCTTGCCCACGCCGAAGAGTTCGAGATTGCCGAAGTGGTGGTGACCGGCACTGTCCAACCCTACCTCCAACACGGCATTGTCTCGGCGACCAAGACCGCCACCGCCCTGATCGATACGCCGCAGGCTGTGCAGGTCGTCACCCGCGATCAGATCGAGGATCAGGCCATGCAGGGCGTCAGCGACGCGGTGCGCTATATGCCCGGCGTCGGCATGGCCCAGGGTGAGGGACACCGCAACGCCCCAATCATGCGCGGCGTCAGCTCGACCGCGAACTTCTTCGTCGATGGTCTGCGCGACGATGTCGAATATTTCCGAGACCTCTACAATATCGAGCGGGTCGAGGCCTTGAGCGGGCCAAACGCATTGATCTTTGGCCGTGGCGGCGGCGGCGGTGTCCTTAACCGCGTCACGCGTCAGGCCGATGGGACGGTCGGTGCCGAACTGACCGTAAGCGGTGGAAGTTGGAACCAGAGCCGCGCGACCGCGGATCTGAAATCAGCCATCAGCCCGAACATCGCGCTGCGGGTCACGGGACTTGCAGAAACGGCCGACAGCTTCCGGGATGGGGTGACGAGCGAGCGCTCGGGCATAAACCCGACCCTTCAGGCGAAATGGGGCGCTCACGCGACCCTGCGGCTCAGCTATGAGCACTTCACCTATGCGATGGTGACCGACCGGGGCATTCCCTCCCTATCAGGGCGGCCGATTGATACAGCCCCATCGACCTTCTTTGGCGGCCCGAGCCTGAGCCCAACCGACATGACCCTCAATGTCGGTGAGGTGGTCTTTGATCATCAGCGAGGCTCAGCGCACCTTCACAGCACCACGCGGTTCGGGGCCTATGACAAGGCCTATCAGAACCTCTATCCCGGCGCCGTGAGCGCCAACGGATCGTCTGTGGCCCTGTCCGCCTATGCCAATGCCACGGCGCGAGAAAACCTTCTGCATCAGACCGATCTCACCTGGACCATGGAGAACGGAAGAACCCGCCATGATCTACTCGCAGGGATCGAATTGGGCCGACAGGTTACGGATAACCGCCGCACCACTGGCTTTTTCAGCGACCTAGGACCGAATGTCACGACCTTGAACGTGCCCGTCAGCCGTCCGACCGTGGCACCCGTCCTGACCTTTCGACCGAGCAGCAGTGACGCCGACAATCACGGGGTCGCGCAGACGGCGGCTGTCTATGTCCAAGATCAGGTCCACCTGAACGCCCGATGGATCGCCGTCCTCGGCCTGCGTCACGACCAGTTCCAGATGCGCCTGCGCAACAACAGCAATGGCAGCATCATCGCCACCGAGGACCGGCTCTGGTCGCCTCGCGCAGGCCTGATCTACAAGCCGCAGCCGAACCTGTCGCTCTATGCCAGCTACAGCCAGTCCTACCTGCCCCGCGCCGGTGATCAGCTGGCGGGCCTAACCTTGGCCAACAGCGCCTTAGAACCCGAGGCCTTTCGCAATCAGGAGGTTGGGATCAAGTGGGACCTCAAGCCAAACCTCGCTCTCACCTTAGCGACCTATAGGCTGGACCGAACCAACGTCGCGGTTGCCAGTCCTGTTGACCCCACCCAACTGATCCTCGTCGATGGCCAAAGCAGTTCTGGTCTTGAGCTGGGCCTCAATGGCACCCTTCGTCCTGGCTGGACCGTGGCCGGCGGCTATGCATATCAAGACGGTGAGATCACCCAGACCCAATCGGCGACGGCCAAGGCGGGCGCACGACTGGCGCAACTGCCCAAACATTCCCTGTCCCTTTGGAACCGGGTGGAGGTCACGTCCCGCCTTGGGCTGGGGTTGGGCCTCCTGCATCGCAGCGCCCAATTTACCTCAACGGACAATAGCGTCACCCTGCCCGGCTATAGCCGCGTCGATGGGGCGGTCTATTGGCGGGTCAGCCCGCACCTGAAGGCGCAACTGAACATCGAGAACCTGTTGGACATCGGCTATTTCGCCTCGGCCCACAACAATAACAACATCACGCCCGCCTCACCACGCGCGGTCAAGCTGACCCTCAGCGCAGCGCTGTAAAGGGCTGCTGAGACATTTTATCGATGCCAACCCATAATTTCTAGGCAATTGACCGTTCTCCCAATAATTACGGAGTGCTATGGTCGGTCCAAAGCAAGCACGCGCAGGGAGAAAATCATGAAAACTCGCATCACAGAAATGTTCGGCATTGAGCGCCCCATCATGCAGGGCGGCATGCACTATGTCGGCTTTGCAGAACTGGCTGCCGCCGTGTCCAACGCAGGCGGCATCGGCACCATCAC
>CAISGS010000345.1 GCA_903884915.1 uncultured Caulobacteraceae bacterium
CGACCAGTTCAAAAATCAGGACTGGGACGTCGTTCTGATGGATGTACAGATGCCGGTGATGGACGGCCCCACGGCAACCCGCGCTATCCGCCAGTTTGAACGCGATCAGGCCCGCAGACCGACGCCGATCCTTGCCTTGACGGCCAATGCCATGGCCCATCAGCTCGACGAGTATCGTCAGGCAGGCTGTAACGGCCATGTATCAAAGCCGATTGATGCGTCTGACCTGATCGCGGCCATGAGCCGAGTTTTGGCAGAGGTGGAGGAGGAGAGCCGCTCAGAGGCGATGGTTGGTTAGATATCCGTTGGCGTCACTGGGGTGCGCAACGCTCTTTATGGTAGTTTTGCGTTTCCTTTTTTGCGAATATAGCGATGATGCGAAATTATAACGCTGGCGGTTTTTGCCGTCTTGCGAACCTATTTCCTGCCGGAGCGTCTTGTGGGCCCCATCAAGCGTCTGATGCCTGTCTTTCTGTCGATCTTCTTGGCTGTTTCGGTCTTTTGGAGCATCGGTGAGCGCGCGAGCGCCGCGGAGCCGACCGCCTACCAAATGACTCCCATGGGATTTGTCGACAGCTACGAGAAGCTGAAGGTCGGGGCGTCCGTTGACACTTTAGAAGAGTTTGGCCGCAAGGCGCTGAACAGGCGTGGCGAGGACCGGTTATCGCGTTTGCATCTCGCTGCCTCTGAATTTTTGATGTTCGAAGATATCGCGCGCTTCCAGAAATGGAATGCTCAGCTTCGATCCATAGCCGAGACAGACGGTAATCAGCGGTTCGTCAACCTTGCCGACGCCAACACGGCAACCCTAAGGGTCTATATGTCTGGGACCGGCGATTTGGGTCCGCTAAAGACGGTTTTGGCGCAGACCCAAGATCCGCTGGTCCGGTCGATCGTGATCAATCGGATCGCATTTTTCGACGTTGATGGATCAAACACCGTGGGGGCCCTTAAGAAATTGAGCGAGGCCCGGGCTCTGATCCCGGAGAACGACCCCGCAACAGATGTCGCGATGCGTGAATATTGGGACCAGATGGCGTCCACGCTCTTGGGCTTCAATGATATTGAAGGGGCTACAGCGGCGGCGGCGAGAGTCTATTTCAGCTACACGCCTGCGGATTTTAACTCACCTAATACCGTTGTCCTAGCAAACCTGATTGGCGTGGCGCGCAGAGTCGGGGACGAACCGCTAGCGCGCAGGACCTATCAAGCGCTTAACCGTCTTGCGATCGAAGGGGGAGACAGGGCTCGGATCGCAGCTGTCGCGGTCGATTGCGCGACGATTGAGAGCACGTTCAACCGACCCAATGAGGCGCTGAAATGTCTGGAGGGAGTCGACTTTGGCCTCTTGGAGTCCAAGATTGAACAGGTAAAGGCCGTCAGCGTACGCGCCATCTCCCTCGCGAGGCTCGGTCAAAATGATCTGGCAAAGGCGGATTATGAAGAGTTGAAACGGTGGCAGGCGAGCGGTGAGTACAATCCGTTGATGTTCGCCAATATGCCGCTGATCGAGTCTGCTATCCTCGCAAATGAAGGCCGCGCGCTGGAGTCGCAGGCCTTGGCCATGGACTATTGGTCTAGTTCTCAGCGTCGCTTAGCCGGTGATTTTCGTCGATCCATCCATGAACTCACCAAAACTCTCCAGTCTGACCTTGAGGAGTTGAGAAGAGGCGCGGAGCTGCAGCAGAAAGTCATTCGGCTGCAATGGATTTTGGCTGGCCTCGCGCTTTTCCTCTGCCTTGCCGCAGGCTTTGCCGTCTATTCGCTGCGCCAGATGAACCAGAAACTGGTCCAGGCGAGCGCCGCCAAGTCCGCCTTTTTGGCCAATATCAGTCATGAGATCCGCACCCCGCTCAATGGGATATTGGGCCTAGCTCAGGCGATCTCGGCCGACCAACTGGCGCCAGAACAGGCCGAGCGGGTGGAGGTTCTCAAGCGGTCGGGGATGGGCCTCTTGGCCATATTGAATGACCTGCTCGACCTCGCCAAGATTGAGGCGGGGCGCATGACAATTGAAGCGGCTCCGTTCAGCCCTGAAGAGGTCTTGACTGCCTCACGCAATGCGATCTGGGCGACGGCGGAAGCCAAGGGCATAACCGTCGAAACGGTGATCGAACCTGCGGCGCGGGGGATCTATCAGGGCGATGGAACCCGGTTACGTCAGATTATCGATAACCTCGTCTCAAACGCTGTTAAATTCACCCAGACCGGCTCGGTCCACGTGTCCTTGGCAAGGAATTCGGATCAGTTGGTTCTGACCGTGAAAGACACGGGTATCGGCATGACGCCTGAGGCTGCCAGCCGTATTTTTTCACGGTTCGAGCAGGCGGACAGTTCGACCACCCGGCGGTTTGGCGGCACGGGCCTGGGCCTGTCGATCTGTGCGGAGCTGGTCAAGGCGATGAAGGGGGAAATCACCGTCTCCAGTGCGGTCGGCAAGGGCTCAACCTTCGTTGTGACCATGCCGCTCGAACGCTTGAGCGACGGCCATATTGAACCCCTGCCCAAGCCTGAGGGGCAGTTACTCTTCAGTGGCCCGCCTTTGCGTGTCCTAGCGGCTGAAGATCATCCGGTTAATCAACTGGTGCTCAAGACCCTGCTGGCCCAGTTGGGGATCAATATTACGCTGGTTGGCGATGGGGCTCAGGTCCTGCAACGTTATCAAGACGCTGACTGGGACATTGTGCTGATGGATGTACAGATGCCGGTGATGGATGGCGTCGCCGCAACGCGGGCGATCCGGGTCTTTGAGCGAGACCAAAACCGCAAGCCCACGCCGGTGCTCGCCTTAACGGCCAATAATATGGCCCACCAGATCGAAGAATATCGCAAGGCAGGCTTTAGCGGTCATGTGCCCAAGCCCATTGATGCCATGGAGCTGATCTGGAGCATCCGTCATCAACTGCCAGATCGCTGGAAGCCTTCAGCCTAGGGGCGGCCTAAGGGGCGGGCGTTGGCATATCCATCGGCCCGGGCATGATCTGATTATAGGCCGCTTCGAGGTGCAGGTCGTGGACCACCTTGCGATGGCCGTCCCAGATCATGTGCAAGGCGACATAGAGCACGACGAAAAGTCCGACATAACCGATCCAACGGTGCCTATGCAGCAGTTTGGCAATCCAAGTGGCGGCGACCCCCATCAGGGCAATGGATAGCAAAAGACCCAATGCCAGCACAAGGGGATGGTCCCGCGCGGCTCCGGCGACGGCCAAAACATTATCGAGCGACATAGAGAGGTCGGCGATTAGAATTTGGACGAGGGCCTGCTTGAAGGTCTTGACCTTGCGGGCGCTCATCTCGTCAACGCCAGACGCGCCGTCGACATCAATGCCTGTAGCCTGTTCAAGGGCAATGTCCGCATCATGTCTATTGGCGGCGGCCTGCTCTTGGATTTCCGTCCACATCTTCCAGCAGACCCACAGCAGCAAGACGCCGCCCGCGAGGCTGAGACCGATGATACCGAGCAACTGCGTCGTGATGAGCGCAAATCCGATGCGCATGATCACTGCGGCGGCTAATCCGTAAAGAATGACCTTCTTGCGTTGGGCCTCTGGCACACCCGCCGCGGCCAGTCCGACCGCGACAGCATTGTCTCCGGCCAGAACAAGATCGATCATCAGCACTTGGCCGAATGCTAAAACGGCAGGGGCCCAAGGCGCGGCGGCGAGGTTTTGGATCAAGCTGTCAAACATGCCCCTTCAATGGGGCAGGTTTGACAGGCTGACAAGGCCCACTTTAGCGACGGGGACGCGAGGCCTCATACATGGCGATGGCCGCAGCGGCGGAGACATTGAGGCTTTCAAAGCCGCCGGGCATGGGAATTTTTGCCAAGGTGTCGCAATGTTCGGCGACCAAACGACGGATCCCATCGCCTTCAGAGCCCAGAACGATAACGGTTGGACGCGAATCAATCGCCTGATCCAAGGTCTCTTCAGCCGTGCCATCAAGGCCGACAGCACGCCAACCAAGGTCAGCCAAACGCTCCAACGCGCGTGAAAGGTTGACCACGCGCGCATGGGGAACCTGATCGACAGCGCCTGCCGCCGCCTTGGCCAGAGCGCCTGAAAGGGCAGGGGCATGTCGGTCTTGCAAGATTACGCCGCGCGCGCCGAAAGCGGCGGCTGAACGGAAGATCGCACCGACATTTTGCGGGTCTGTGACCTGATCCAGCATCAGGATCACGCCGTGGGCGGGCTCGGCCATTTCCTCGATGGTGAGGCCTTCAAGGGGGGCAGATTTGAGGGCCAGACCTTGATGGACGGCATGCTGAGGCAGTTGCTGTGCAATGGTCGGATTATCAAAGATACCAAGGGTTTCGATCTTGCCGAACTGCTCGGTCAACTGCCGCGCGCGGTCCTCTGTGGCCATCACCCGCATGGGCTTTTCGCGTAGAGGATTGGCCAAGGCAGCAGCCACCGCGTGCCAGCCCCACAACCACTCAGAGCCATCCTCTGGGGGCCTGCCTCTGGGGGCTCCCGACTGGGCGCCGCGAGGGGCATATTTGTACCCAGCCTTGGCGGCTGCAAGGGCAGGTTTCGCGCCGCTTGGGGGACCGCCACGCCGCTCGGAACCGGTCTGTTCAGACTTGTTTCCAATGGTGCGTTTGCGGTCGTTGCGTTCGTGAAAATTGGACACTATAAGACGCGCTCCGATTTGGGGCCCACGGGCTTTCGTCGTTGGGCAAGGCGGTCGTTTAGCACCGGTGAGCCACAGAGACGGAAGGTTTTTGTTTAAAGTCTGTTTTTCTGGTTTTCGGACTAGACGGCGGACTAAGGACAGGGCATCGACGGTCGGCCAAGCGCGCGGGGGAATGTCCCGAGTGGCAAAGGGGGGGGACTGTAAATCCCCTGGC
>CAISGS010000346.1 GCA_903884915.1 uncultured Caulobacteraceae bacterium
CCTCGACAATCTTGCCAAGGCCCTGCTTGACGCCATCAAGGGCTATGCCTTTCACGACGATGCTCAGGTCGCGCGGCTGTTGGTCGAGCGAAGGGCGGGCGAGCGTGAGCGTATCACCATCCGGGTTGACCGGCGTGGTGACCTGCCGGTGCCGCCGGGCCTGCGCTAGGGCCTTAGCTGTTCCAAGGCTCCAGTCCGCCGCGCATCGCAACCAGAATAGAGAAGATCGTGAAGATCAGGGTCGACATGCTGAACCTCAGCTTGCGCCAGCTCGTCCAACTGTCCACACGCCGTCCACCGCGCCAGATATTGGTCATCATCAGCAAGATGATGCCGGTCAACAGGCTGGCCACTAGCGCGCAGGACGAGGCGAGGGTCACGAGGCTGTCGGGCCAGCTATAGAAGACTTGGCTAACATCCTCCGCTGCAGTGGCCCAAAGGCCGAACATGGCCATGGCCGCGAGCCAAAGCCCCGCAATCGAGGTCTGCATCAAGCCCGCGCGGCCCTGGGTCGGGGTTTGGCGAAATTCGCGCCGGTCGCGGGTGAACAGCCCAACAATGGCCGCGACCGAACAGAGCGCCGTCAGGGCAGCAAAGAGGGTCAGGGTTGATCTTGATGTCAGTGGGTTCTCGCGCTCGAAGGCTTGAGTGGCCATCGGATCATAGAAACGAACAGCCTTGCCATCTACGATATCGAACTTGATCTCTTCGACGCCGTTGACATTGACCAGCCAGCCGGGGCGGCTGCTGAGCACATAGGCCTTGATGGTACCGCCACGGTTGAGCAGCAAGGTGCCGTCCTTGGTCACTTCGACCGACGCCCCACCAATGACGCTTCCCACCAGTTTTTCCAGACCGCTATAGGCGCGGCGTGTGGACAGGTACGAGCCTTCATAGGTCTTGGCCTGCGATGCCAGTTCCGGCGTACCGGCAAAAGGCTTCAGGGTCGGCGTTGCGTAATATTGCTCAACGATCCGAGCAGGAAGGCTCGCCGCAATGGCGTCTCCAGTGGAGGTATTGGTCGCGATGAAGATGCCGAGGTTCAGGTCTGGAACCGTCACCATGTTGGAATGGAACAGAAGGGTATCGCCCTCGTGACCCTGACCCTTGAACCCGCCGGGCAGCGGATATTCAATAAAGCCATGATCCCAACCGTTCTGGCTTGATGTTTGATCGCGCAGCGGCGTGCGGAAGGCTTTGGCGGTGGTTGGGCTATAGATCACTTGACCATCAATCGTCCCGCCATTGAGGATCAGCTGCATATAGCGGGCCATATCGGCTGCGGTGGAACTTGCCGAACCGGCAGGTGCGATCTGGCTGACATGCTCGAAGGTCTTGGGAACAAAGGACGCTCCGTTCCAATAGAACCCGTCTGATACCTGAGCCGCTAAGGCTGCGGACATGGGGGCTGGCAGATCCGCGCGGGCCGCATAGGGCTCGCGGAAGGTGGTGTGGTTCAGGCCAAGCGGACGGATAATGCCGCCTTCGATCAGGCTTTCGAACGGCTTGCCCGACACATAGGACGAGATTTCGCCGCCAAGGGCTGCACCATAGTTCGAATAGGTCGACACCTGCCCTGACTCGCGGACCCGATCGGGCCGTTCTTGGCGCAGATAGGTGGCGAGGGGGCGAACGCGGCTTTCCTCGCGTTCAAACAACTGGCCCATAGCCTTATCTTCAAAGCCGGGGGTGTGGCTCATCAGATCTCGCACGAGAATGGGCTGCTTGAACCCCTGATCCTTAATCTGCAGCTTTTCTGGCAGATAGAGATTGACCGGCGCGTCAAGGCGAAGGTGCCCCGCCTCGACCTCCTTCATCAAAGCCATCCAGGTGAAGGTCTTGGAAATGGAGGCTAGCCGAAACAGGGTCTGGTCTGGATTAACGGCCTTGGCCGGAGAAAGTTGGGCCAGGCCATAGCCCTTTTTCAGGACAATTTGGCCGTTCTGGACGATGGAGAC
>CAISGS010000347.1 GCA_903884915.1 uncultured Caulobacteraceae bacterium
CAACATCTCTTCGACCACAAACCGGTCGCGCGGCATGGCCAAGGCCAGCAGAGACGATGAGGTACATTCGGGTGCCAAGGGGCCGAGGCCTAAGGTTCGGACCGATCCGGTCAGGCGAAGGCTATCTAGGCGCGGCTCCCATGACCATAGGGAGACCTGCGCGCCCCCCAACGCCTCCAGCGTGGCTGTCGCGTCCCAGACAAACCGGTTCTGCGCCCGCTGCGCCATAACTGAAGATAATCCACGCTAGACCTGGCTCATCGCAGATCTGCGCGAGCAACTTTAAGAATCACTAATCTAGCGCTCCCTATCCGATCAAAAAAGGCGGGATTTGAATTAGATGACGCGAAGGGCTGGCCGCGACTCGCTATCGGGTGACACGCGGGCAAAGAGGAGGTGGTCACGCCAGACCCCGTTAATCCGCAGATAGCTTGTCGCGCGCCCCTCTGGCTGGAAGTTCTGCTTCAAGAGCACGCTCTGAGAGGCGAGATTTTCAGGAACGCAGGCCGCCTCCACCCGATGCAGCCCGAGCCGATCAAAGGCAAAGGACACGACGGTCTCAACGGCCGCCGTCGCGTAGCCGTTCCTAGCAAAGGGCTCACCAATCCAATAGCCCAACGTCGCCGACTGGACCACGCCGCGCCGAACCTGCCCAAGCGTGATGGCGCCAACCAAGGCAAAGTCGGTCTCGCGAAAGATCAGGAACGGATAGGACAGGTGCCGATCCAGATCATAGGCATAGGCCGAAAGCCTGCGTTTGAACGACCCGCGGGTCAGGTCGTCATCGGGCCAGGCCGGTTCCCAAGGCTGTAGATAGGCCTTGGACTGTCCTCGCAAGGCCGCCCAAGCGGCATAGTCCGACATGCGGGCAGGCCGCAAGCGCACACCCGTACCGTCCAGTCGTAGGCCACCCCCCGGCAACAACCAGTCGAACAGAGACATAACCACTCCAACCTTTTGGAAAGCGGCCGAAAGATCGCTATGGGATGGCAAGCGACAAATTTGACCAGCGACCATTAAACACCACCGTGACCATGCGGCGCAACCTATTGGACGACGAAAAGGATCAGGCAAAAAAGCCTCAAAATAGAGACAATTCGTCGATCAACATGAAGTTTTGGCTCTATGCGCGAAAAGGTTTGCCAGCGACCATCGGGCTGCGGCATGGTCTTCGGCATGATTGAAGCGGAAATGACCGCTTTTGGGAGGAAAAATTGTCTGAAGCCCTTGATGCCGTCGACGCCAAGATTCTCGACCTGATCCAGCATGATGCGGGTCTGTCCGTGGCCGAGATCGCCGAACGCGTCGGCCTGTCCTCGAGCCCCTGCTGGCGCCGGATCAAGCGCCTAGAGGATGCGGGCGTCATTCAGGGCCGCGTCACCCTCTTGGACCGCGAGAAGCTGGGCCTCGGCTTTGAGGTCTATGCGACGGTGAAACTGTCCTTGCCCAATAAGGAAAATCTCGAAGCCTTTGAGATCGCGGTCGGCAAGTGGTCTGAAGTGGTCCAGTGCGCCACCGTCACCGGCGGCGAAGACTATGTGCTGCGCATCATCACCCGCGACATGCACGCCTTTGACGATTTCCTGCG
>CAISGS010000348.1 GCA_903884915.1 uncultured Caulobacteraceae bacterium
CCGCTCCTGATCAAGGCCATGCAGATCGAGCCTTGCCAAGATGGGATCGCGCTCACGAGACAGGCGCTGCTTACGGCGCGGTTCTATTTCAGGAGCAGCGGTCGGTTCAGCCTTAAAGACAGCCCCCTTGGCCGGTTTAGGCGCAGGGCCCTTGACCTTTGGCGTTAGCCTCATGGGTGACAGGGGCTCGTGCGGTTTATGGCCGGGATTGAGCGGTGAGGGTTCTGGCTCATGGGCCAGCTTGGGCGGCGAGCGCCCGGGCCTTGCGCGCACGGTCGATAGGACCGCAGCCCATATTTTAAGCTCATCAGGGCTAAGGGGACGGCGCACGAAACTATTGTGTCGCTTGGGTTCGGGGGCGCAGGCGATAGAGCGTCAGATTGTGCCTTATCCGCCCCGCCTCAAGGCCAGGACCGTCGCCTCGGCCCAGATAGAGGTCGGCCCGTACCTCGCCCTTAATTGCCCCGCCGGTATCAAGCGCCGAGACCATGCGCTGATAGAGCGGGAAAGACCCGGTCAGGACTGGCGCGCCAGCATCAATCCACAAAAGATCGCCGTAACGATGCTGCGTTGGATCAATCGCCACCGCGCGGCCTGCGATCAGGGCAATGGCAGCCGCGCCAAGCGGTTCGGTCCCATCGTCAGGACCGAGCGTAAAATAGACGTAGCGCGGATTGGTCTGCATGACCTGATCGGCCTTCTCGCCCCGGTTTGCCGATAGCCACTGACGAATGGCCTCAGCGGAGGTGCCATTATCCGGCAGCAGGCCCTGTTCGCGCAGGGTCTTGGCGATGCCGATGAACGGCCTGCCATTGGAGGCTTCGTAGATCAGCCTATAGCGCTGGCCGTCCGGCAGTTGCGCCGAGCCAGAGCCTTGGATCTGTAGAAAGAACAGGTCCTCTGGTCGCATCCACAAGAGCGGCTTGCCAAGGCCAGTCCGCTCGATCTCAGCTCGGTCAGGATAGGGCTCGAACCGTCCCTCTTGGACACGGCCAACCTGACGTTTGGCAGCGAGATCCTCATCGAGGCCCGCCAGATCAAGAATGAGCAGATCGTCAGGCCGGGCGCGCAAGGGGGCGGAGAATTCAGCGTCTTGGGCTTGGCGAGCCTGATATTCCGGCGAATAGTAGCCTGTCAGAAGCCCGGTCCCCTTGACCGGTTCGATCCGGAAGTTGACTTCGAAAAAGGCGCGGACGGTCTGGGCATCGGCGCCGTTCAGGCCCAGCGCGCGGGCACAGAGGGCCTTCAGGTCCAAGTCTTTTGTTGCCCGGCAACTGATCACCAAGGCGCTCAACGCGGCGATCGGATCTTCCGTTTTCCAGCCGGGTAATTGATCGGGCCGTTCGAGACGAACCTCAGCTGGAACCGTCACGGGTTCGACCGTTGGGACCGATGGCGTAGGCGCCGTCTCCTGTAGAACAATATTGGGCGCTAGAGGCGGCGGCGGACTATCGACGACCGTCGGGGTCTGGGTTTGTGCTGGTGCGGCCGGTTTTAAGGGTTGGGTGTCCAAAGGGCCCGCAGGCAATGCCGCGCAAGCGGTCAGTGCCGCCGCGCTGGCCAGAACGGCCAGCCGACGCGCAAGGGTCGCAAACAGGTCCACCCGGCTTAACTCGGCCTAGGCTTCAGCGGCGTCAACACGGACCAAGGTCCAGTTCGGATCTGGGCTGGTCAGCATGCGCGTAAAGGTCCAGACCTCAGCGGTGCGGCGATCATCGACCGCCTCACCTTCGGGACCCTTGGTTCGGCTGCGAAATTCCGCCAAGAACCGCACCTTGGCGCTGACCAGATGGCCGGTCAGATCAATCGATTCCAGATCGGCACGCGGGGCCTGAATGAACTCGACCACTTCAGTGCGCCCTTCTGCGGCGCGCTGATCGATTACCGCAACAAAGCCCGTCAAGACGCTCGGAGCCAAAAGGTGCTCTAAAGCCGCTCTATCGCCCGCAGCAAAGGCCTTAACGATGGTTTCATAGGCGGTTTTCGCGCCATTGAGGAAATGGGCGACGTTAAAGTTGGGATCGCGTGAGCGCACAGCGGCCAGACCAGAAAGGGGCGTGTCATCCACCGCCTCAACCGGCTCAGGTCCATCCAGCGCTATAGGCGCAGATCGCGCGACGGGCTTTTCGTCTTCAGGCTGACGGCCAACCCGGCGGCCCAAGACCGCATAGAGCTGATAGAGGACGATACCGGCCAGAACAGCTGAGATTAAAAGTTCTAGGGCTTGCACGGTTCACAACCTGATTAATCGACGGCCGAAAGCTGACCAAGTTAGGCGATCGGCCCGTAAAGGCCTGCACCTGACGTCTATATAGGGATTTCCTTGCCACAAGTCAGGGGGGCCGTCATTAGCTACCGACGGCGGAGCCGCCTTAACATTGCGTAAGTTCGCCTCCCGTGTTAGCTGCGCGGCTTCAAAACATCAGATTTGGCCGATCTGCTGGATAGGGCCAAGCCTCACACGGTGAACCATTTCACCCAAGACGGGACGAGCATATGACCGATACTGAAGCTGGCGCAGCCATGACCGCTCCTGAGGGCCAGGCCCTGCCGAACGGTGCCGATAATGGCCCCGGCATCCGGATCTTGGCACAGTTCATTCGTGACCTGTCTTTCGAAAATCCTCGCGCGCCTGAGTCCATGCGCGCTGGTGCCCCTCAGCCGCAGATCGAGCTTGGCGTTGAGATGAATGCCCGTGGTCGTGAGGATGGTCTGTTTGAGGTCGACCTGAAGCTGTCGGCCACAGCTCAGCGGGAAAACGAGGCAGTCTTCCACATTGAGCTGCTCTATGGCGGCCTCTTCCAAATCCAGGGTGTGCCTGAAACTGACCTCGAGCCGGTCCTGCTGATCGAGTGCCCGCGCTTTATGTTCCCCTTTGCGCGCCGGATCATTGCCGACCTGTCGAGCGAAGGCGGCTTCCCGCCCCTGATGCTGGATCCTATTGATTTTGCGAGCATCTATGCCGCGCGTCAGGCTCAGGCCGCCGCGTCGGGCACGCCTGCTGGCGACTTCACCATCACGATCTAAGGCCTTAGGCTGGCGGAACTAGCTTTCGCCAGCCAGCAGTCCAGTCCTATACCAAACGGCCTTATCTTTCAGGGCCTTGGCCACGAACTTGGCGTGGGCCTCGCGTTCGGCTTCGGTTGAGCGTGCGCCAAGCGGATTTGGTCGCGCGCCATAGTCGACCGGTCCGGTCGATAGGATGGTCTTGGTCCCGCCCTTGGGTTCTACTGTAAAGTCTAGGCCCCGCTCCTTGCCGCCCTGCAGTTCCAGATAGACGGCCGCCAGCAGTTGCGAGTCGATCAGGGCGCCGTGCTTGTCGCGCGACTCCAGCGAGATCTTGTAGCGTTTGCACAGGGCATCGAGGGAATTGTACATGCCCGGAAACCGCTTTTGCGCCATCGGCAAGGTATCAATCCAGCGGTCCTCTGGGATCGGCGCGCGTCCGGCCCGTTCGAGTTCCGAATTGATGAACCCTCGGTCGAAGGGGGCATTGTGGGCGATCAGCTTGGCGTCACCGATAAAATCCAAAAACTCATCACTGACCTCTGGCGCATCAAAGGTTGGCTTGCCGACCAAGAAGGCATTGGAGATGCCATGGACTCGCTCGGCGTCCGGATCGATCTCGCGCTGAGGGTCGATAAAGCGGTGAAAGGTCCGACCGGTTGGCAACAGATCGTTCAACTCGACGCAGCCAAGCTCGACCAAGCGGTGGCCCTGTTTGTGCTCTAGGCCAGTGGTTTCAGTATCGAGGACAATTTCGCGCGCCATGCACAATCCTTGCGGATGTTCGCGGCTCTGATCAAGAGGCCAAAAGTTTGGCGATGGCCGCACGGACTTGGTCGCGGGCGCTGTCGAGGCCTTTCGAGGTATCGATGACAATATCGGCGCGGGCGCGTTTTTCAGCATCCGGCAATTGCCGCGCCAAGATCGCATCGAGCTTTTCCGCCGTCATATCCGGTCGAGCCATAACCCGCTCGCGCTGGACCGCTTCAGGGGCCGAAACCACAATCACGGCCGCCACATTGCGCTCGCCGCCCGTCTCAAACAAAAGCGGGATGTCGAGGATCACTAGTGGCGCATTGGCCGCCGCTGCGGCTTCGAAAAAGACCTTCCGGCTTTCGCCGACCAGGGGATGGACCACGGCCTCTAGCCTTTTCAGCGCTTCCGGCTTTCCAACCACCTGAGCGCTGAGCTTGGCGCGGTCGATCGCGCCGTCTACGACCACGCCTGGAAAGGCGGCCTCAACCGGTGCGACAGCCGCGCCACCCTTGGCATAAAGAGCGTGGACGGCCGCATCGGCGTCATAGACCGGCACGCCTTCGGCCTGAAACATGGCCGAGGTGGTGGACTTGCCCATGCCAATCGATCCGGTGAGGCCAACAATGATCATCTCAGAACTCCTTAGGCGGCGGTCAGTTGGGCAAGGGCGATGGCGCGAACATCGACCGATGGGGTCGGCGGCGCGCCAAAAAAGGCTTCAAATGAGGGCCTCGCCTGACCGATCAGCATGTCTAGGCCATCCACCATTTGATGGCCGCGCGCTTTGGCCTTGGCCAAGAAATCGGTTTCGAGAGGCCTATAGACCATGTCCATAAAGACGGTGCCTTCAGAGACAGATTGCCACGGCACGGCTGGGCCCTCGCCGCCGCCGAGTCCCAGAGAGGTGGCATTGATTACGGCGCCCGCCCCGTCAAAGGCAGCTTCTGCTTGGGTAGGAACAAAGGCCTGAACCTTTGGGCCGAGCGCCGAGGCGATAGACTGGGCCTTTTCGAGCGTACGGTTGACGATGTGGACGCGGGGCACACCGGCAAGGATCAGGGCTGCCGCCGCACCCCGCGCCGCGCCGCCCGCGCCCAAAATAACCACCAGCGCTGAAGTCAGGTTGAGTGACGGCGCTTGGCGCGCAAAGGCATAGAGCAGACCCTCGCCGTCAGTATTGTCGACCCGAACCGATCCATCAGAATCAAAAAGGACAAGGTTTGCCGCGCCCGACAGCCGGGCAATGTCGCTGACCTGATCGCCTGCGCCACTTGCGAGGGATAGGGCCTGTTCCTTAAAGGGCAAGGTGACGTTAAGGCCGCGGATGGCACCGCCACGCAAACCGGACGCAAAGGCGGAAAATCCATCTTTCGGTGGGGAGAAGGCGACATAGACGCCATCAACGCCGCCGGCTTGCAGCCAGTGATTATGAATTAGCGGGCTCATCGAGTGACGCACCGGCCAGCCCACCACACCCGCGACAAGGGTTTGCCCAGAGATCATTGGTCTAAAATCCCATACAGCCTCAACTGGGCCAATAGACCAGACAGCGGTAACCCAAGGATGGTGAAATAGTCACCCTCGATCTGCTCAAACAGTTGCACGCCCTGCGATTCCAGCTGATAGCCGCCAACACAAGACAAGATGGCGGGTCCCTGCTGTTCCAGATAGCGGCTTAGAAACCGGTCCGAAAAGTCCCGCATGGTCAGGCTGGCGCTCACCACCTCTTGCCAAACCAATTGGCCGTCGAGGGCCAGGGCTGTGGCAGAATGGAGGTGATGGGTCTTGCCCCTCAAGAGCCTAAGGCTGGCCTCCGCTTCGGAGAGGGTGGCAGCCTTGTTGAACAGTACACCATCAAGATCGAGCGTTTGATCCGCTCCAATCACCAGCCCGGGGGTCTGTTTGGACCGCGCCGAGGCCTTCGCCCCGGCCAAGGCTTGCGCAATGGCGATCGGGGGCTCGCCCTTCGCCAAAAGCGCCTCTTTCAAGACCTCTTCATCCATATCGGCGGCCTGAACCGAAAAGGGCACGCCCGCTCCGGTCAAGATCTGACGCCGGGCCGCAGAGCCTGAGGCCAAGATCAGGGGTGGCACATGGTCCAAGCCGGTGGTCATGCGGGGGTCTCGGCGGCAGCCTTGGCGGCAGATAGGAGATTCATGACGGCCGCGGCTGTCTCTTCCACCGAGCGACGGGTGACATCAATGACCGGCCAGCCATTTTTCTCAAACATCCGCCGGGCCCGGACGATCTCATCGCGCACCGACTCTGTATCCACATAGGTGCTTTCACGGTCCTCTTTCAGGCTCAAGAGCCGGTTCCGCCGGATCTGGATCAGTCGGTCGGGGGACACGGTCAAGCCAACCACCATGGCCCTTTTGAGATTAAACAGTTGCGGCGGCGGCTCAGACCCGGGGACCAACGGCACATTGGCCGCCCTGATGCCGCGATGGGCCAGATAGATCGAGGTTGGCGTCTTTGAGGTTCGACTCACCCCCACCAAGACCACGTCGGCGGACTCAAGATGCTGGGTGCCTTGACCATCATCATGGCCAATGGCGTAGTTGAGGGCTTCAATGCGGTTGAAATAGTCGTGATCAAGCGTGTGCTGGGCACCTACGCGGGTCGAGAGGGACGCGCCCAGATAGCGCGCTAAGGCGGAAACCAAAGGATCAAGCGCGGCGATACAGCCCATATCGATGTCGCGGCAGCCCTCTTCCAAGGCCACCCTTAGACCTTTGTCGACGATGGTGTGGATCACGATCCCGGGCGAGGCCTCGATCTCTTTTAAGACCCGCTCCAACTGGCGCGGCGACCGGACCAGCGCATAGACGTGCTCGATCGGTAAGACATCATCAAAGCGGGCGCAGACCGCCTTGGCCATGGCGTTAAGCGTCTCGCCGGTGGAATCCGACACGAGATGGACATGAAAATAGGTCGCGATGCGCGGTGTGTGGCTCATGGTCCTAGTCATGCCCTCAAGGTCTGGGTTCGGCAAGCATTGTGGTTTTGGATAATTGATCTGTGGAGAAAGGGTTAACGGAACCTTAACGACAGGGGCTGGAGCGGTGGCCGGTTTGGGGGCAAATTGGGGCCCTCTCGGCGGGCCTATCGGTCTTGGGAAAAGCGCTAGATTTTGCCACGTCTTTTCCCCGGCCTTGCTCGGTTGGTTCCTCGTCGATCGTGCCGAGTGCGGCCTATGGTTAACAAGTTCTAAAGACTCACCGCCCTGAAGCCATTGGCGTTAAGGTTTTGTTAATCTCTTCAAGCCGTTTCAAACAATCCCCGGTTTTCACAGGCCACTGGCCTTCCTCTTAAGGGTCTGGGGATAAAGCCGGGAAGGCGGTGGGAGCGGCTTTGTATTTTCTGGCTTTCGATGGAGCTGTCCTGTTTCTACCCTGCCTCTACCTTCACGCCAAATATTTCTATTCTTCTCTTAATAAGAAAAGGAAGAGGCCTTCGTGTGGGTGTGGGCTTGAGTCTGGCTAGG
>CAISGS010000349.1 GCA_903884915.1 uncultured Caulobacteraceae bacterium
GGGACTGCAACCCCGCCTCCGTCTCGAACCAAGGCGTGGGTTATAATTGAGTATAAGCTTTAACCCCGATAAAAAGGCCCGCACCATAGTTTAAGGTCAGGGCACGGCTGCGCATATGCCGCCGATTGCCACGCATCAATTCTAAAAAACACTCAAAGAGTATTTTGAGCTGCTCGATTTACTGTTTTTGGTCTTTTTATTACCCTAGGTATTAAAATAAACACGGAAATATTACCTAAGGTAAGTTAATTCGTATATTCAAATTTAACGAATCCCACGCTATATTGGCATAGGTCGTGCCATCAATACAATCTAGCCGGGAAATCCCATGTTCAATGCATTCGCCAATTTGCAGCTCCGAACCAAACTGATCGCCGGTTTCGCTGTCGTCATCCTCGCCGCCTTAGCCATTGCGGGGCTCGCCTATCAGGGTATGGGGACGCTGATGAGCAATACCCAGAAGATGTATGACAAGGATCTGATCGGGATTGCCTACCTCAGACAGTCTGTCGCGGATGTTAATGGGATTGCCCGATCGACCAACCGATTGGTCTTGGCGATCAATGCCAATGATCCTCAAGCCGCGCTGAAGGCCGATGAGGCAACGGACGCCGCACAGAAGGCTCTGATGGCCAGCCTCCAAGGGGCCGAGCCAACCATCTTCCGCCCAGCAGTCAAGGAAAAGCTCGCCACGCTCAAGGCCGATGCCATCTTGCTTGAGCAGGCCGTCGACAGGATCCAATCGATCGTCAAGGACCAAGATGGCGTCGCCAATGCCTCGGCCATTATCTTCTCGAAAGACTATCAGGCCATACTCGGAAAGGTTGGCACGGGTGCCAAAGAATTGAGTGAGGCCAAGTCCGAAGGTGCCGCGACCTCGATAGCAACCGCAAACGAAATGGCGAAGTCTCTGCAAAGCCAGATGATCATGCTGCTGGCCGGCACGGCTGCGCTGGCGATCCTCACCATCTGGCTGGTCAATGGATCGATCAGCACGCCGCTTGGCGATCTGCGCCGCTCGCTGGACGATTTGACCAAGGGCCGCTTGGATACGGCGGTCAACAATACCCATCTGAGCAATGAAATCGGCCAGATGGCCAAGGCGGTTGCAGCCTTGAAGATCAGCCTGCAAGAGGCCGATACCCTTGCCAAGCAGGACCAGGAAAATAACCGCAAGGCGCAAGAGGCGACCCGGCAGATTGGCGAAGTCATCGCGGCGGCTGCCGGTGGCAACTTCACCAGGTCAGTGCCGCTGCACGACAAAGACGGCTTCTTCCTCGACATCGCCAATCAGGTAAACAGCCTGATTGAAACCTCACGCGGTGCCTTCTCCGCCATTTCTCAGAACGCCACGACCCTGTCGTCAGCGGCTGAAGAACTGTCTGCAGTCAGCATCCAGATGAGCTCCAACTCCGAAGAGACCACGGCCCAGGCCGGATCAGCCGCCTCTGCTGCCACTCAGGTCAGCAGCAATATGCAGACCGTAGCCTCTAGCGTCGAAGAGCTGAGCGTCAGCATCCGTGAAATCTCGTCCAATGCCATCGAGGCCTCGTCGGTCGCGACCTTGGCGGTGCGCGAAGCCAAGACCACCAGTGAGACCATGGCCCAGCTGGGCGTTAGCAGCCAAGAGATCGGCAATGTCCTAAAGGTCATCTCGTCTATCGCTGAACAGACCAACCTTTTGGCCCTGAACGCCACCATCGAAGCCGCCCGCGCCGGGGAGCTTGGCAAGGGCTTCGCGGTTGTGGCCAACGAGGTCAAGGAACTGGCCCGTCAAACCTCTCGCGCGACCGAGGAAATCAGCCAGAACGTGACCAACATCCAAAAGGATGTGCGCGGCGCGATCTCCTCGATCACCACCATCTCCGACATCATCAACAAGATTAATGACATCTCTGGGATCATCGCTAGCGCGGTTGAAGAGCAGGCGGCAACGACCAATGAAATTGGTCGCACCGTCTCCGAAGCCGCCACCGGCAGTACCGAGATCGCTCGCAACGTTGACTCCGTCTCAACCGTTTCGCGCAACACTACCGAAGGAGCTGCAAACTCTCAGAAAGCCGCAAATGAACTGGCTCGCATGGCCGGTGAATTGCAGCAGCTCGTTGGCCGGTTTGCGATCTAACGCAAAAATTTGGTTGATCATATCATGAGTAACAACGACCAAATTTTGGATGAGTTCCTGCTTGAAGCGGGCGAAATCTTTGACCAGTTGGACGCCAATTTCGTCCAACTGGAAAAGGCTCCCGACGACAAGAAGTTGGTCGGCAATATTTTTCGGGCCATGCACACCCTAAAGGGGGGCAGCGGGTTCTTTGCCTTCACCCGTATTGAGAAGGTGGCCCATGCGGGCGAGTCCCTGCTCAATCAGATCCGAGACGGGTCCAGGACGCTTGATTCCGTTACCATCGATGTGCTTTTGGAAACCTCCGACCGGCTACGTGCGATCATCCGGGATGTCGAGACCAATCGCGTAGAGCCCGAGGGAGACGACAGCCAGCTCATCGCTGATCTGAACACCCTCATTGCAGGCGGTCAGCTGGAACGACGCTTGGCCGCGGGCATGTCGCTGGAAACGCGGGCTGAAGAGGCCGAGCCTGACGCGCCGTCAGAGCCGGAACCTGCACGCGCAGACCCCCAACCGGTCCTCCAAGCCGAGCCGATCATCCCATCTTTTGATGATGAGGATCTGCTAACCGAGGACGACCACGATAATACTGCCAGCTCCTCCCTAGACGATGCTGTGCCTGCCCCCTCGTTCAGCGCTCCGTCAGCGATGGGAAGCGAAGCCCCAAAGGCCTCTGAGCTCATTCAGCCGGTTAAGGTCAATGTCGAACTGCTCGACCGCTTGATGAACATGGTCAGCGAGCTGGTCTTGGCACGCAACCGTCTGCTCTCCTTTGCGACCCACAGCGGCGACCCGGGCTTTAACAGCACGGTTCGAACCATCGATATGGTCACGCTGGGCCTGCAATCGAGCATGATGGAAACCCGCATGCAGCCGGTCAGCCACGTCTGGTCGAAATTTCCTCGCCTGGTGCGCGACATTGCTCAGGCCTGCGGTAAGAAGGTCGAACTGGTCCAGAAGGGCGCGGAAACCGAACTTGACCGGACACTGCTCGAAAGCATCCGCGATCCTCTGATTCACATCATCCGCAACAGCGTCGATCACGGCATTGAAACGCCAGAGGTGCGCCGCGCAAAGGGCAAGCCTGAAGCCGGCACGATCACGCTCAGCTCGATGCATGAAAATGGCATGGTCGTGATCACCATCGCCGATGATGGCGCAGGTATTGATATTTCTAAGGTCGCAAAATCTGCGGTCAAAAAGGGGCTGATATCGGCTCAACGTATTGAAACCATGGCGGACCGGGAGCTGGTTGACCTCATCTTCCTGCCCGGTTTTTCGACCAGCGACACGGTGACCAACCTCTCAGGCCGCGGCGTCGGCATGGATGTGGTTCGGACGAATGTCCAAAAGATCGGCGGCACGGTCGACATCTCGACATCGGACAAGGGCACAAAGCTTCAAATCCAGATCCCCCTGACCCTGGCCATCATGCCCGCCGTGTTTGTCCGATGTGGCGATCAACGATTTGCGATCCCTCAAAACAATCTGTTCGAGATGGTTCGCCATGATCTAACGGAAAATGGTCCAGGGCTTGAGGATTTTTACGGGGTTCCGGTCTTCCGGCTGCGCAACAAATTGATTCCGGTTCTGTTTCTCAACAAGGAACTCAAGATCAAGGGCGACATCGCTGAGAATAAGGACTCGCTCAGCATTGTGGTCGTACAGGCCGCTGGCATTTGCTTTGGCATGATCGTCGACGAGGTCCTGTTCATCCAAGAGGTCGTGGTCAAGTCGGCCGGGCCCCTGCTCAAGGGCACCACCATCTATAGCGGCGCGACGATCCTGGGTGACGGTTTCGTGGCCATGATCTTCGACATTGCCGGTATCGCCATCCGGTCTGGTCTGATTTCCAAGCTGCTCGAAAATGACTTTAAAGAGGATCTCGAAGAGACCAAGGGTGACAGCGAAGGCGGCCAACCCGCTCTGCTATTTGACCTCGCCAACCAAAATCGCGTGGCCCTGCCCCTAGATTATGTGGACCGGCTCGAGATCTTCCAGCCGAACCGCATTGAGCGCAGAGGCCCCCATGATGTGATCGTCTATGGCGACAAGATCATGCGTCTGATCTGGCTTTCGGAATATATCAAGGGCGACACGCTCCCCGAAGATCCGCGCAATGGCAATATCTCGGTCATTGTGCACTACCATAATGACCAACCGCTCGGCTTTGTCGTAAAACAGATTCACGACATTGTGCAGATTCCGCAAGATATTGTTGGCTCCACCCCGCCCCAACCCGGCGTCTTGGGCAGCACGATCTTGAAGGGCAATGTGGTCAGCATCCTGAATATCGAAGACATCATTCGGTGGGGCGATCTTGCGATTGCCAGACCGTCGATGGCACTGGACACGGCTAGAGTTTGAATGGCAGAAAAACGAATTCAAGGGCAATGGCCGTGACCGAATCCCATACCTATTCGACCTTCTACATTGATAAGTTCTATTTCGGCATCCTGACGACCGAAGTGACGGAACTGACCAAGGGTAGCGAGGTCACGCCCGTTCCGCTGGCCCCCCCTGCGATCTATGGACTGATCAATCTGCGCGGCCAGATCGCAACCGCCATCGATATGCGCCAATGTTTAGGCATAACGACAAGCCAATATTCTGAAGGCTCCATTACGCTATTCTTTTCGCGCAATGCCAGCCTGTTCGGGCTGCTAGTCGACTCCATCAGCGACATTGTTGAGGTCGATGAGATGAACTTCGAGCAGCCACCGACTAACCTGCCTGAGGCGGCCAAAAAACTGATCCACGGGGTCTATAAACTCCCCGATAAGCTGCTGTTCGTGCTTGACCCTGCCCGCCTGATCGACGGCATCGAGGTCTAGTCGTTGCTTGCCCCCCGCACGACAAAGCACTGATCGCACTCATGGTAGAAGACCAACCAGGTAAGATCAGGGTCCTCGTCGTCGAAGACTCCTCGCTCATGCGGCGCATCATAACAACGGCGCTGAGCAAACATCCGCGCATAGAGGTTGTTGGTTACGCAGTTGACGGATTTGAAGCCATCGAGGCTGTCAACCGCCTAGAACCGGACGTGGTCACGCTTGATATCGAAATGCCGGAGATGGACGGGCTAACCGCGCTTCGTGAGATACGCAAATCCCACAAGCGCATGCCGATCATTATGTTCAGCAGCCTGACCCATCAGGGCGCTCAAGCCGCTGTGGTTGCGCTTACAGCGGGGGCGACGGACTATGTCGGCAAGCCGTCTGCCTCGGCAGGCAGCATCGATAGCGCCTTTAAGGTCCTTGAACAGGACCTAATTCCTAAGATTATCGGACTTGGCGAGCGGGCGCTGCGACGTCAATCTCTTGACGGGGCGGTCAAGCCCAGCCCGGTCGCGCCCAAACCGGTCGCACGGGCCGTTACCCCAACCCTAGCAACAAAATCTGGGCCGGAGCCCACGGCACCGTCAAACCGTTTTGATACTGTCAGCGCCGTCGCCATTGGCGTCTCCACGGGCGGCCCAATGGCTCTGATGGAACTGTTTGGGCAACTTAGTCAGCCCCTATCGGTGCCGGTCTTCATTGTTCAGCATATGCCGCCGACCTTTACGACCCTGCTGGCTGCGCGGCTAACGGCTGCGGGCATTATGGATGTACGCGAGCCAGTCTCGGGCGAAGAGGCAAAGGCAGGCACGGCCTATATGGCGCCGGGCGGGTTTCACATGGCCTTGAGCCGGGTCGGCACCAAGCTGTTGATCACCCTGAACACAGATCCTCCAGAGAACTCCTGTCGGCCCGCTGTGGACGTGCTGTTCCGGTCTGCGGCCGACATCTATGGCAAGGCCCTGCTTGGCGTTGTCCTGACCGGCATGGGTCAAGATGGGCTCAAGGGCGCGGAATATATCAAAGCCCGTCAAGGTCAGATCATCGCTCAGGACGAAGCGACCAGCGTCATCTGGGGTATGCCCATGGCGATCGTGAAAAACAATCTTGCTGATGCGGTCCTACCGCTTGGGAAGATTATGGATGAGATCGTGTTCCGGTCGCGCAAGGTTAAAAGTCTCTAACGCGATGGAAAACCTTTACCGCCAATTTTACGATCTGCTCGAGAAGAATATCGGCATTCAGCTGGATCAGAATAAGCAATATCTGGTCGATTCCCGACTGGTGGATTTAGCAAAATCAACCGGCCAGCAGACGGTCCCTGCCCTGCTCAAACATATTCTCAACACGCCCGCGGGCCCGCTTCACTGGCAGGCCTTTGAGGCCATGACCACAAACGAGACCCTGTTCTTTCGCGACAAATCATTCTTTGACGCCCTGTCCAACGTCATCTTGCCAAAATTAATTGAGGCCAGAAGCAACGAGCGAAGCCTACGGATATTTTGCGCCGCCGCCTCGACAGGCCAAGAGCCCTATAGCCTCGCCATGTTGATCCGAGATCGGTTTTCGCAGCTAAACGGTTGGGACATCTATATCCAGGCCAGCGATATCTCCGAGAAGTCGCTTAGCCGAGCCCGGTTGGGCGTCTACAGCCAAAGAGAGGTCGAGCGCGGTCTCGAGCCTGACCTGTTGCGCCGCTATTTTTCGAAAACCAGCGAGTCCAACTACGAAATCGCGCCCGCCATTCGCGCTTTGGTCAACTTCAGTCGGCATAATCTGCTGGATGAGGGCTACAGCTACCCGAAGTTCGACCTAGTGCTGCTGCGCAATGTCCTGATCTATTTCGGGGCCGAGACCAAGGACCGGATCCTCAAAAACGTCCATCGGCAAATCGCTGCCGACCACGGACTTTTGCTGCTCGGCGCCACAGAGTCCCTTATCGGATATCCCCATTTCAAGCTGGCCCAGGCTGGCAAAATCTCAACCTACGCTCCAGTTTAGGGCGACCCAAACAAGCAGCAGGGCATGATCATGA
>CAISGS010000350.1 GCA_903884915.1 uncultured Caulobacteraceae bacterium
CCTCGACGGCTTCCTCGATCAGGGCGCGTACCTGCGCCTCTGACAGCGCCCCTAGCGAGGTGGCCCAGCCGATCTCGTCCATCAGCAGCGCCATGCGCTTCATGGTGACGGTGATCGCGGCGCGTTCTTTCTCGGTAAGGTCAACCACGGTGAAGCGCTCCCTGGCCAAACGCGTCCAAAAGGACTGACATGGCATCGAGCAGAACCAGGCTGATGCCCGAGAACGTTTCGAACGCACTGGATCGAACCAGCCAAAGCCGCGGGTTGGTTGCCGGCAGACAGCACAGAGCTTCCCACGTGGATGCCAGAGCCTGCGCCGCTCTTCGGCGCTGGTGGGTATAGAGGGTGTCATGGGTCATGCCGCCCACCGATCTGGGCCCGCCGCGTCCTTGATCAGCTGGCCGATGCCGTGCTTGTTAAAGCCGAAGGTCAAGAGGGCTGAGGCGTGATAGCGCGTGAGGCCGAAGTCATGGCGGTATTCGGGCGGCAGGTATTTCAGCTGCTTCTCGGTCGGCAGTTGGCTCAACCAACCCTTTGTCTTGAAGGCGCTCTGGTCTGTCTCGTGGGTGTTGAGCCAGTCATCGGCCTGAGCAAGGCAGACCGTGCGTTCACCGACACCGAGGAGATGCGGGCGCACACCCTTGGCTCCGCCGATGGCGTACCAGATACCATTTTCCCAGAAGATACCGCCCCAGCCGTTAAAGCCTGCGGCCATCAAGGCATCGTCTGTTCCAAAAAGGTCGACCCATGCAAAACTTGACCGCTGCAAGAGGTCGATTTCCGTCATCATGAAGCCCGAAAGAGGTGCCGCCGTGCCGCCTTCGCCGGAACCTTCGTCTTCACGCGCGAATGCCTCGCCACAAAGCGGGCATTCGGTGGCAGCGAGCGGGATTTCCGCCCCGCAACCTGGGCAGGTCTTGGTTGGAGCTTCGCCGGCTTTTGTGCTCCCATCAAGATCGACGTCCTGTTCCAGCGTGCCATGGATCAGGCTTGAGGTTCCGAAATCCAAAACGATGCAGTCGGTTTTGATCAGCCCGGGGTGTTCTTCGGGATCAATGGTACGCAGGCCGCGTCCAACCATCTGGATCATGGTAGATTTGTAGGAACTGGGGCGCAGTAGCACGACGCAGGAGGTGGGCGGATGATCCCAACCCTCGGTCAGCACCGCGACGTTGACGACCACGCGTGTATTGCCTGCAGCATAGTCGGCCAGAATGGCCTTACGGGTCTCAGATGCGAGTTCGCCGTGGATCAGTGCGGCGCAAACACCTGTGGCCTTGAACGCCTCGGTCACATTTCGGGCATGGTCAACGGTGGAGCAGAAAACCACGGTCTGGCGGTCGCCTGCCTTTTCCTTCCAGTGGCGGATCACCTCACCGGTCACCGGCGCGCGGTCCATGATGTCCGCAACCTCCGCCATGTCAAAATCCGACATGGTCTTGCGGACCGAACGCAGTTCATCCTGCACACCCACGTCGATGACGAAGGTGCGTGGTGGCACGAGATGACCAGAGGCGATCAATTCCCCCAGCCGCACTTGATCGGCAACATTGTCGAAGACCTCACGTAGGCCCTTTCTGTCGCCCCGGCTTGGCGTGGCCGTGACCCCGAAAATGCGCGCGTCAGGATTGGCACTACGCACACGGTCGATGATGCGGCGGTAGCTTTCGGCGACGGCATGGTGCGCCTCGTCGATGACCAAGAGGTCTAAACGGGGCATCTCGGCGAGGTTGGAATCTCGCGCCAGCGTCGGCACCATCGCAAAGGCAACCTGACCCCCCCAGGACTTCTCCATGGCGTCAATCACCGAGGTGGAAGCCCCAGGCACGACCCGTTCAAATTTGGCCCTGTTCTGTGCTGTCAGTTCGTCACGATGGGCAAGCACGCAGGCCCGTGCCCCGTTGGCAATCATCTCGCCGGTAACCGCCGAGAGCATGATCGTCTTGCCG
>CAISGS010000351.1 GCA_903884915.1 uncultured Caulobacteraceae bacterium
CTGATCGGCGAGGCCATTCGCCGGATCGCCAACGAGGAATCGGTCTCGAAACTGTTCGATTAGGACCGGCTCGGACCATTCCTCACACGGTGTGAACCAACCATTTGCGTTCATGCGGCCTGAACCGTTGCATGGACGCCCTGAAGCGTGTATCTACCGCCACCTTATTTGTCCGACCTACGCCGCGCGGTCACAGTGCGGCGGTTTCGTTTGAGAGCATGGCCATGGCCGAGATCGTCCTGAATGTTGAACTGCGTGAGCGCACTGGTACCGGTGGCGCGCGTGAAACCCGCCGTGCAGGTCATGTACCGGGCGTCGTATATGGCGGCGGCGCTGAGCCTTTGGCCATCTCGGTCAAGAGCAACGAATTCCGCAAGGCCCTATTGTCCGGCAAGCTGGCTGGCCAACAGGTCACCCTGTCCCACGGCGGCAAGACCCAAAAGGTCGTCGCCAAGGAAATCCAATTCCACCCTGTCAGCGATGAGCCGGTCCACTTCGACCTGCTGCGCGTCAGCTAATCAAAGCGACTTTCGATCTGCTTTTGCTGAGCCGCTAAAGTCTGGCGCTCGCGACGGCTAGATCTGAAACGCTATGACCCTAATACTGCAGGGCGTGCCTTAACGGGCGCGCCCTGTATCTATATTCAGGCCCCTATTGGCCCCTGCTGGCCCATTGAGAATGGACGCCCCATGTTGATCTTGGCTGGTCTGGGCAATCCTGGACCGAAATATGAGCGCAATCGCCACAATATCGGCTTTCTGTGCGTCGATGAGATGGCCAGCCGCTGGCGCTTTGGCCCTTGGCGCACCAAGTTTCAGAGCGAGGTCTGCGAGGGCAATATCCAGACCCCCGCAGGCGAGGTTCGCGCGCTGCTGATGAAACCCCAGACCTATATGAACGAAAGTGGCCGAGCGATCTCGGCTGCTGCCAAGTTCTACAAGACCCCGCTCGATCAGGTGGTGGTGTTCCATGATGAGATGGATTTGGCCCCGGGACGTTTCCGCATGAAAACCGGCGGCGGGGCGGCGGGTCACAATGGCCTTCGCTCAATCATCGGCCAGATGGGTCCCAACTTTCGCCGAGCCCGCATGGGGGTGGGCCATCCGGGCGACAAGGATATGGTTCTGGGCTGGGTGCTGTCCGATTTTAACAAGGTCGATGGGCCATGGGTTGAAACCCTATGCCGGGCCTGCGTGGACGCCGCCCCCCTGCTGGCCGCGACCGAAGACGAGAAATATCAGACCGAAGTCATGCGTCTGGCTCCCTCGCCCAAGGCCGATCCGCGCAAGGCGGGCCTGATTGAAGGGGCCAAACCCACCAACTGAATAGCCCTGACCCGAGCGCAACATTTGCGCCTTGGCCTTCGCTCGGCCATAAGGGCCTTCGACGCGTCGTTCATAGCGGCGCACCCCTGTTTTCACCTTCTGATCCGAGGACTCGATGGCGCTCAAAGTCGCAATCGTCGGCCTGCCCAATGTTGGCAAGTCCACCCTATTCAATGCCCTGACCCAGACGGCTCAGGCGCAGGCGGCCAACTATCCGTTCTGCACCATTGAGCCCAATGTCGGCGACGTGGCCGTGCCAGAGCCGCGCCTCGACAAGCTGGTGGCCATTGCAGGCTCTAAAGAGATCATTCCCGCCCGGATCAACTTTGTTGACGTGGCTGGCCTCGTACGCGGCGCCTCAAAGGGTGAAGGGCTAGGCAACCAGTTCCTCGCCAATATTCGCGACTGTGACGCTGTGGCCTTCGTGTCGCGCTGCTTCATCGATGATGACATCACCCATGTTGAGGGCCGGATCGATCCCCTGTCTGACCTCGAGATCATCGAAACCGAACTGATGCTCGCCGACCTCGAGAGCCTTGAAAAGCGCATCGTCAATCTCGAAAAACGCGCCAAGGGCGGCGATAAGGAAAGCATCAATACCCTGCGTCTGGCCAAGCTGGCCCTCGACCAACTGAACGAGGGGCGCCCCGCCCGCGCCGCCAAGATCGAGGCTGACGACGAGAAGGCGTGGCACATGCTGCAACTTCTGACCTCCTTGCCCGCCCTCTATGTCTGCAATGTCGAAGAAAACAGCGCCGATCAGGGCAATGCCCTATCCAATCTGGTTGGTGAACGGGCGGCGAAGGACAATGCCAAGTCCGTGGTTATCTCCGCCAAGATCGAGAGCGAAATTGCCCTGCTCGACGCCGATGAGCGGGCGGAGTTCCTTGAAACGCTGGGCCTTGTTGAGCCTGGCCTCAATCGCCTGATCCGCGAGGCCTACAGCCTTCTAGGCCTACA
>CAISGS010000352.1 GCA_903884915.1 uncultured Caulobacteraceae bacterium
CATCCCAACGGGCATAGGAGACAACATCGAGGATCAGGGCCTTGCGACTGGCCGCAGCCTGCAACAGGGCCGTATCACCCGTGCTGGCGATCCCCTCTTGGGCGGTCGTAATGCCAAGGCTGGCATAGTAGGCCTGAACCTGACCCAAGATCTTGATCTGCTCATCCATTGGCTTTGGCGGCGTCAGGCGCAGAAGCGGCATGAGGGCCAGTTCTTCCAGCACCCCATCGGGGTCGCCCTGCGCGGTGCGGCGAATAACACCGCCCATGGGATTGGGCGTGGCCTTGGTATAGCCCATCAGGGCCAGCATGGCCGTATTGACCGCGCCAAGGTGTCCCGACTGATGCAGCAAGGCGATGGGGTGCTCGCTTGAGATCGGGTCTAGCTCAGCCGCTGCGGGGTGATGCCCTTCCTTGAGCAGGGAGTCGTCATAGCCCATGGCCAAGATCGGCGTTCCGGCTGGAATCCTATTGTCGGCAATATAGGCCTTCAGCTTGACGACAATATCGGCGATCGAGGTCACATCCCCGACCGGCGGCGGGCTGAGCGTCGGCACGCCCCAGCGCGCCACCTGCTGAGCCAGGTGAGAATGGGGATCGATGAAGCCGGGCATCAGGGTCTTGCCCGCCAGATCGGTCATCTGGGTCTTGGGACCGCGCCAAGCCTTTTCGACCGCCTTGCGACTGCCGACCGCGACGATCCGCCCGTCCTTGACAGCAACAGCTTGCGGCGAGGGATTGGCCGGATCGACGGTGATGATATCGCCGCCCGAATAGATAATGTCAGAAGGACCCGAAGGCTTGGCCTGGGCCGTACCCATCACCATCAAAGCGACCAGCGCACCGCCGAAAACTGAACCTTGGAGCTTCATATCCATCCCTGACCTATTTTCGAGGATTGGACAGGCTCTGCGTTGCGGCGTCAACCGCTCAGGTGGTTTGGCTCAATCGCGAACCAGCGCTAGCCACTCATCCTCGGTCATGACCTGAATGCCAAGATCGGTCGCGGTCTTGAGCTTAGACCCAGCCCCGGGACCGGCCACCACCAGATCGGTCTTCTTGGACACGGAGGACGCCACCTTGGCCCCGAGAGACTCGGCCTGAGCCTTCGCCTCATCACGGGTCATCTTTTCCAGCGAGCCGGTAAAGACGATGGTCTTGCCCGCAAAGGCGGTGTCGGTCTTGGGCTTTTCAGCCTCCAGCACCGTCAGTTGCGCCACCAGACGCTCGACAGCGGCGCGGTTATGGCTTTCGGCAAAGTACCGGGTGAGGGTCTCGATGACGGTGGGACCGATCTGATCCATCGCATTCATCTCGGCCGCAGCGGATTCATCGCCCGATGCCATAGCCTGAACCGAAGTCCAGAAGGCATCCCACGTGCCATAGCCCTTGGCCAGAGTGCGCCCCGTCTGTTCGCCAACATGGCGCACACCGAGCGAGAAGATCAGACGCTCCAGCGAAATGATCCGGCGCGCATTGATCGCCTCGAACAGATTGCGGGCACTGGTCTCGCCCATACCCTCGCGGTCCTTGAGCTTTTTCAGCAGGGTTTTATCGCGCTCTTCGAGCAAGAAGATGTCGGCAGGTTCGCGGACAAGTCCGTCTTCGAACAGGCTCTGCAATTGCTTTTCGCCCAAGCCTTCAATGTCAAAGGCGCGGCGGGAGACGAAGTGGATCAGATGCTCGGTGCGCTGGAACGGACAGGTCATCTCGCCTGAACAGCGGCGCACCACCGTCTCGGCCCCACTGACCGTGGTTTCGCGAACCAAGGGCGTCGCCAAGGCGCAGGGGCAGACCGACGGGAAGATGTAGGGCAGCGAATTGCCGGACCGTTCCTCTAGAACCACGCCAACAATCTGCGGGATCACGTCCCCAGCGCGCTGGACGATCACCGTATCGCCGATACGAAGGTCCTTGCGCTCGATCTCATCGCCATTGTGCAAGGTGGCATTGGTCACCACCACGCCGCCGACCGTGACGGGCCTTAAGCGACCCACCGGCGTCACGGCACCCGTACGGCCAACCTGAAGATCGATGGCTTCCAGCACGGTACGGGCCTGCTGGGCCGGGAACTTGCGGGCCACGGCCCAGCGCGGCGAGCGCGAGACAAAGCCGAGCCGCTGCTGCCAATCCAGCCGGTCGACCTTATAGACCACCCCATCAATGTCGAATTTGAGCTTGGGGCGCAGGCCTTCAAAATCGCTATAGGCGGCGAGCAGACCCTCTGCCCCGACCACGCTCTGGGTCTGAGGATTGGTGACAAAGCCCCAGTCGGCCAAGGCGCGTAAGGCCTGCGCCTGTCCCTGCGCGAAGGGCGCGCTGGTCAGGCCCCAAGCATAGGCAAAGAACCGCAAGGGCCGCTGGGCCGTGATCTTGGGATCGATCTGACGCAAGGACCCCGCCGCCGCATTGCGCGGATTGGCATAGAGTTTTTGGCCCGCTTCGGCGGCGCTGCGATTGAGGGCGGCAAAGTCCTCATGACCCAGGTAGACCTCGCCGCGCACCTCGATGATGTCGGGCCAGCCGGAGCCCTTCAGACGGTGCGGAATCTCCGAAAGGGTCCGCAGGTTCTCAGTGACATCCTCACCGACCCGGCCATCGCCCCGCGTCGCGCCGCGCACCAGTACACCCTTTTCATAGCGCAAGGAGGCCGACAGACCATCAATCTTCGGCTCTGCCGTATAGGCCACCGCCTCATCGCCCAGGCCCAGAAACCGGCGCACCCGGGCGTCAAACTCACGCGCCTCGTCGTCACTAAAGGCATTGTCCAGCGACAGCATGGGCGTGCCATGCTCGACCGCTGAGAACTGCTCTGAGGCCGCTGCCCCCACCCGCTGGCTGGGAGAATTGTCGCGCACCAGCGCAGGAAACCGGGCCTCGACGGCACTGTTACGTTGTTTGAGCGCGTCATAGTCCGCGTCCGAAATGACCGGCGCATCCTCGCGGTGATAGTGCAGATCGTGGGCCGCCAACTCATCGGCAAGCCGCGTGAGCTCTTCGGTGGCTTCGGCTTCGGTCAGGTTTTCAACGGGGGTCTGGCGCATGGGGGCAGATTACCGACCCTGACGGGGATTCGAAAGCTTTGTTACGGGGGGGATTGTGTGAGGCCCCCCTACCCCGGCTTCGCCGGTACTTC
>CAISGS010000353.1 GCA_903884915.1 uncultured Caulobacteraceae bacterium
GCCTCTATCTGGTTGGCATCAGTGGAACACGCGAAGACGGTCAAGAGACCAGTCTGGACGCTATTTTCCCAGGGTTTCCAGACCGGGTCTTTGCCCATTGGTTTTGCGACTGCATAAAGCTGCCGCAAGGAAAGCGGATCTTTTCGCCGAAGATCCACCGCTCTGCTTTCGTTTATGAGGCGGATCTGGTGCTTGAGTTTGAAGATGGCGTGCTGGTCAAAGAGACGCTGCAAAGCAACGATCCTGAGGATCAAATCCCATGACCGGTTTGATCCTCATCTAACTAATCACTGGTCTTGTCTTTACCCTTGCACGGGTCGTTATGGACCCTGAGATTAGGGAGCATTTTGGGCTGGCCACACCTGATGGCCCCAACTATCGGCGCTTTGTATTTTTGTTCGTGATGTTCACGCTGATGTGGCCTTTGCCCCTTTGGTATTTTATCAAAGAAACGTTTTTTGAAGCCTCTTACGAGACACCGGACCTCGAAGAAGAGGCGGTCTTTGAGGTCACTCTAAGCGATCTTGTGGCCCCCTACTCTATTGATGAGATTGAGACCCGAGCGCTGATCCTTGATCCGCTAGGCGCTGTACCCAACAAGCCCTTTGGTCACCTCAATGCCGTGTGGTTAGAGTTTAAGTCGAAGTTGCCTGCCGGTGCGCGCCTTTGGTCTTTTGGGGCACATTGGCCCAAGGCAGGATCGAGAATTGAGATTTTTGAGGGCTACGTCGTCAGCGACGGTAAATCCATTGGGGAGCACTTGATCGTTAGACGGCGGCGCATATAGACCTTTGCAATCACGGCTCTGTCTAGTCCCCTGCCCGCTTATAGAGCCTTGCAGGGCGATGAGCGCCGCGTTCCATCTCTTCGGTTTCGACGATCAAGCCGGTCTCTAAAAGGCGGGCCCGGAAGTTTCGTTTGTCGACCGCATTAGAACAAATGATCTCATAGACCTGCTGGAGCTGACTGAGTGTGAAACGCTCGTGCACCAGGTGCAGCAGCATGGCAGGATCATTGACCCGGCTTTGCAGGGACTTGAGCGCGGCTTGGATGATCTTGGCATGGTCAAAGGCGAGAGCCGGCAGGTTCGAGAGCTCAAACCAGCCCACCTCTGCTGCGTCCGAGCCCGCCTTGGGGCTGAGCTTATCAAAACCAATCAGCGCCAAATAGGCCACCGAGATTACCCGCTCGCGAGGATCACGGTCCGGGGCGCTGAAATTGCCAAAATGCTCCAAGAAGGCCTTATCCACACCCGTCTCTTCTAAGAGCTCGCGGCGCGCACAGCTGTCCAAGTCCTCATCCATCGACAAGAACCCGCCAGGCAGCGCCCACTGACCTGCAAAGGGAGAGCCGAGCCGCTTGATCAGCAGCAGCATGAGCTTGCCCTCGCGGACCGTGAAGATCGCGATATCGGCTGCGACCGCCGGATGGGGGTAGCGATAATGGTAGCCACCAGCTTCGTGTGTTGACAACACTTACTTCCTTTGGTAATTGTATCTTACACACTAACTATCCGATCTCACTCCTAACGTCAAA
>CAISGS010000354.1 GCA_903884915.1 uncultured Caulobacteraceae bacterium
GCGCGCCCCTATGGATGGGGCAAGAGGCGATGTGGCCCTCATGGCCCAGACGGATCTGCTTTGCGGTCTCGTCGAGCTTCAGCGCAACCGCCTTGAACATGGCCTCATCAATGATTGCAGGATGCAAGCCTTCATAGGTTTGCCCCTTGTGCTTAATGCGCCCCAGATAGGTCTGGTTGCGCAGGAGGTGATAGAGGGCCCCGCGGTTTAGAGGGCAGCCGCCGCGCAGCGTGCCATCTTTTAGAGCCGTTGTTTTGGACACGACCCCATCGGCGGCGAGACTATGGGCAAGGCTATGGACTGACCCAAGGTCCAGATAGCGTTGGAAGATCATGCGAACCGTATCGGCTTCAGTTGGTTCGATCTGAAGACTTCGGCCCTCAGACCGATAGCCGAGCGGCACAGTACCGCCCATCCACATGCCCAGCCTTTTGCTGGCCGCGATCTTGTCGCGGATACGCTCGCCCGTAACCTCTCGCTCAAACTGAGCAAAGGATAGGAGCACATTAAGGGTTAACCGCCCCATGCTGGTTGTGGTGTTAAAGGCCTGCGTCACCGACACAAAGCTCGCGCCCTGCCGATCCAAAACATCCACGATCTTGGCAAAGTCCGAGAGCGATCTTGTAAGGCGATCAACCTTATAGACCACAACCACATCTATCTTACCGGCCTGGATCTGGGCCATCAGGCGTTTAAGCCCCGGCCGCTCAATATTGCCGCCGCTAAAGCCGCCATCATCATAGCACTCGGGTAAGAGTTCCCACCCCTCACCGGCTTGCGACTGGATATAGGCTGCGCAGGCATCGCGCTGGGCATCGAGAGAGTTGTAGGCCTGCTCTAGGCCCTCCTCGGAACTCTTGCGGGTATAGATGGCGCAGCGGATGGTCTTTGGCTTAGTCATCAGCCCTGCCCCTCTCGCAAGCCAAAGAACCGAGGACCGTTCCACCGCACACCGGTGATCTTCCGAGCGATACTGGACAGGCTGGCATGGTGCTCACCGTTCCATAAAAACCCCGCCTCAAGCACTTCAACCCGATGATGCTCGCCCTGCCAGACCTTGGTCAGAACTGAGCCGCGCCGGTAGGTTGCTGAGGGGGTAGTGGGCCTGCGGCCGGGTCTGACCCTTGCCGCCATCTGCGACAGTTGCCGTTCCAGCGCTCGGTCGGTGCCAAAGGCCCGTTCTTGTAACTGCTGGGCCAAGGAGCGGCGTAAGATGTCGGGCGAGCGTACCGCTGGCGGCTCACCTAGCCGCGTGCGCCAAAGTCGACGCAGTTGCTCGGTTCCCATATCGTCAAGCTCAGCCAGCAAGTTTCTGAGGTCATTTGGAGGGGTCTGGTTCATGGTTTTAATCGTCCCGGCAAGTCGCAAAGCCAAGGGCCTAGCTGCACTCAGACGAGCCCGGACTGGCCGGGCGGGACCAAAACAGAATCACTCCGATCGCCGCTGAAGTCCAGCAAAGTCCGGATCGGATATGTAAAAAACTGCAGGTTGGTCGGTGGCTAAATCAAGGCGTTTAAATCAGGGGAAAAATCTTCCACCATCTGTTTATGATCGCACAACGCCGCGCAAGATCTGTTCGAATTCTGCAACCAAGTGGTTGAAAATTAATGGTTTTACCGGATTTTTCGCAATTAAGACTTGCCCGACTATGGCCGTTTTGCAACCCTTCGGCCCATGATGACCCAACCTCATAATGCCGCTTCAATCACCCACTTGGCTCCCGGCTCATTGCGTCCCTATGGACGCAATGCCCGTACCCATTCCAAGCGTCAGATTCAGCAGATTGCGGACAGCATTCAGCGGTTCGGATTTAACAATCCGGTGCTGATTAGTGACGATGGCGAGATCATTGCCGGCCATGGCCGGGTTCAGGCCGCCAAGCTTTTGGGCCTAGGCACAGTTCCGGTCTTGAGGCTCTCCCATCTCAGTGCAGTGGAGCGCCAAGCCTATCTCTTAGCCGACAACAGGTTGGCCCTCAATGCCGGTTGGGACCAAGAGGTACTGGCCATCGAACTTCAGGGACTGATCGATCTGGAGTTTGACGTGAGCTTGACAGGGTTCTCGCTGGCCGAGATTGATCTGACGCTAGATGCCGCATTGGACAGTGATCCTGTGGCCAAGACTGGTCCGGAAGATGAGGTCCCTGCCCTCGCCTCTACAGCCGTCACACGGCGAGGTGACCTTTGGACCTTGGGGCGCCACCGATTGATCTGCGGCGACGCTCGCGATCTAGAAACCTATCAACGCCTGATGGGCCACGAGCGAGCCGATCTGATCTTCACTGATCCGCCCTACAATGTTCCCATCCAAGGTCATGTGAGCGGCCTAGGCCGGTTCCAGCACGATGGCTTTGCTATGGCCGCTGGGGAGATGAGCAAGGCACAGTTCACCGACTTCTTGCGTCAAACCCTAGGTGCAATGGTGGGGGTAACCAAGGATGGGGCAATTGGCTTTGTGTGCATGGACTGGCGACACCTGTCTGAACTTTTAACCGCGGGCGAGAGCCTCTTTAGTGAGCTCAAGAACGTCTGCGTTTGGAACAAAACCAATGCCGGTATGGGTAGTTTCTACCGGTCCAAACATGAACTGGTTTTGGTCTACAAGATTGGCACAGCCCAACATACCAATAGCTTCAAGCTGGGCGGCGGCGGGCGATATAGGACCAATGTCTGGGACTATGCCGGTGTCAGCAGCATTGGCGCGGCTCGGACTGAGGCCCTGACCATGCACCCGACGGTCAAGCCCGTCGCCTTGATTGCGGACGCCCTGCGCGACTGTTCACGCCGCGGCGACATTGTCTTGGATGGTTTTGGCGGTTCTGGCTCGACCCTGATCGCCGCCCAGACCTGTGGACGCAAGGCCCGATTGATTGAGTTGGATCCACTCTATTGTGACACCATCATCCGTCGTTATGAGACCCTGACCAGCAAGGCGGCGGTTCATGCCGATACCGGCCTTATTTTTGAGACCGTTCGTGAACAGCGTTCGGCAGAGGTCGCTCAGTGAGCGGTTCAGATGATCCTGGCCAAGATCTGATCGGCTATGGGAAACCGCCAGCCAAGCACCGCTTCATGAAGGGCCGTTCCGGCAACCCTCTGGGCAGGCCCCGAAAGATCGCGCCTGCGAACCTGTCTACCGTCCCCAATCTCTTTGACGAGTTAATCGTCAAAGAAGCGCTTCGGCCCATTCCCATCCGCGACGGTGACAAGGTCAGCGAGATAACCGTGATCGAGGCGGTACTTCGCAGCACGGGGCTCGCAGCAATGAAGGGCGATCATCGGGCTCAAAAGACAATCTTGGGACTAATCAAGCCCATTCAGGACCAAAGGCTCAATGACCGCGCGGCGCTCTTTAAGAAGGTCGTCGACTATAAAGACCACTGGCGAGACGAATTTACGGCCTATGACCAACGCGGGTTGGAGCGTCCACAACCGGTTCCCCATCCAGATGATATTGTTCTTGATAACCAAACGATGGGTGTCCGCTTCAACGGTCCGGTATCATTCGATGAAAAACGCCAATGGGACGACGCGGAAAGTCGGCGAGCAGAGGCCTTAGAAGAGGTCGCGGAAAGCCGAGCCCTGATGAAATCTGATCCCAAAAACATCGGGTTTCACCGAGCGAACTTGGCGTCAGAACTTAAGATCATCGAAAGCATCAATATGCGTATCCCCACAAAGGCCGTTCGCAGAAGACCGGGGTTTGATCTGGCGAAATATCACCAGGATCAGCAGAGGCGGGCTAATGCGAGACCGCGAAGTGATAGATGACCACTGAAAGGCTTCTAGCCACCTTCGTTCTCTTAAGCCTCATCCGGCTCAGGTAAACGACGAACCTCTCCGACAACGAATGTGTAGGAAAGGGCACCGATGAGGGCGACGACGCCGATGAAGGCTAGACCGCCGAAGAACGATCCGGTCTTGGCGACGACGACACCAATGATGATCGGGGTAACAATGCCGGCGAGGTTGGTGCAGAAATTGAATACGCCGCCAGTTAGGCCGATCAA
>CAISGS010000355.1 GCA_903884915.1 uncultured Caulobacteraceae bacterium
AGCCGGGCCCAAGCCTCGCGGTTCAGGGGCACGCCGGGATTGTCGGGCTGAACGGCGATTAGGAGCGGAAACTGGATTAGGCCAGACTCATATTCGCTGGTCGGGAACGGCGCATGATAGGCCGCCAACTCTTCAGCGGTGATCTTGCGCTCCATACCGGCTTCCAGCATGTGCCAAGGAAATTCGGTGGCCTCGCGCATCATGCCGACCCACATCTTCATGAACTCGCCCTCACCCTGACCTATTGGCAAACCGGTGTTGGAGGCGATGACGCGGGCAAAGCGCTCGGGGAACAGGGACACCAGATAGAGCCCGATGGTCCCGCCCCAGTCTTGGCAAAAGAGGGTCACATTGTTGAGGTCTAGACCGACCAGCCACTTGGACATCCAGTCATAGTGCCGTGCCAAGGTGTAGTCGCTCTTTGCCGCGGGCTTGTCGGAGCGTCCACAGCCGACCAGATCAACCGCAATCACCCGACGCCCTGTTGCCAAGAGGCCGGGGATCATGTGGCGATAGAGATAGGCCCAGGTCGGATTGCCATGGATCAACACGATGGGCTCAGCATCACGCGGGCCTTCATCAACATAGTGGATCCGAATGTCGCTGCCATCCTCGTCTCGGATGGTCAGATAGTGCGGCTCCCACGGAAAATCCGGCAGGTTGGCAAAACGGTCTTCGGGGGTGCGCAACAGCTTCATGGCGATGATCTTTCGTCTTGAAATTAGGCCGCAGCGAGCAGCACAGCGATCTGGGCAAAGGCTGCGACCAAAGCGATGACCAGACCGACCCACAGGCGTGGGCTGATCAGGGCCAGCAACATGGGCTGGGTCGGGAAGGAAAAGGTGTTGGGCATGGCCGCAAACTTGAAATCGTGCGCCCCGCCGAACTTTGGATCGGTGACCAGGATCGCAATGTCACGGCGGCTGCGATAGCGCATATAGCCCATCGCGCTCCAGCTCGGATCAGGCTCGGTGCCCCAAGCGTCGAAATAGCCACCGACCTTGCGCGCCATGACCGCCGGATGGCTGGCCCGCGCGAAGATGGCGGGGAAGAACACCTTGGTATAGCCGTCTATCACCTCGCGGGAGGATTTCAGCTCGCCGGTGACCGGGTCCGGCACCTTGCCGGGAGCCAGCTTGACCAGATTGACCATAAAGAACTCGCGGCCATCGTCGGTCTCGAGGAACTTTCGCATGATCGACATGTCATTGCGGTCATTTTCGTGGGTCGCCGCCTCAAGCGCCGTCATCAGCGTCTCGACCTCAGCCTTGCTAACCGGACCGCGCCAATTGACGTACCAAGCCAGAAACAATCCATAGACGGCCAGCGCCACGCCCCAGATCACAATGCTCATATTCGACCCACCCGTTATATTGGCATTCTTAATGACAATTCATTGGTAGCAGGTTTTACGCAGGTGTCGAGATGAAAAGAGGGGGAAGATTAAGACACCAAGATCTTCCCCCTCTGGGGGAAGCGATGCGGAGCATCAAAGGGGGTCTTGCTTCCTATTGCGTCATTGCGAGCGCAGCGAAGCAACCCAGGGGGCTGACACGGACTAGAAGTGATCTTGCCC
>CAISGS010000356.1 GCA_903884915.1 uncultured Caulobacteraceae bacterium
CTATGGCATGATCCTGTTCATTGCTTCTGAAGTGATGTTCTTCGTCGCCTGGTTCTGGATCTTCTTCGAGATGGTGCTGTTCAAAGGTGTTCGCACCCATTCCGGCATCGAAGAGGTTGCGACCGCTTGGGCCACTTGGCCGCCAAAGGGCGTTGAAACCGTTTCGGCTTGGCAGTTGCCGCTGGTCAATACCCTGACCCTGCTTTTGTCCGGTACGACCGTCACTTGGGCTCACCATGCCATCCAGACCAATGATCGTAAGGGCGCGCGTTTGGCCCTGATCCTAACCATTGCCTTGGGTGCCCTGTTCTCGATGATCCAGGCCTATGAATATAGCCACATCATCCATGAGAACCTGTTCTTCTCGCCAGAAGCCTCCAATGCGGGTCTCTACGGGTCGTCCTTCTTCATGGCGACGGGTTTCCACGGCTTCCACGTTCTGATCGGTACGATCTTCTTGGCCGTTTGCCTAATCCGTCTGATGAAGGGTGACTTTACGCCTAAGCAGCATTTCGGCTTCGAAGCGGCGGCCTGGTACTGGCACTTCGTGGACGTGGTCTGGCTGTTCCTCTTCGCCTTTGTCTACGTCGTTTTCGGCGCGGCTTAAGGTGACAAAACCCAATCCCGTGCTGGCGGGCCTCGCTTGCCGATGCCCCCAGTGCGGTGAGGGTGCCCTTTTCGAGGGTTTTCTAAAGGTCAATGAACGGTGCGAGGCCTGCGGTCTCGACCTTCGAAAAGCGGACAGTGGCGACGGAGCCGCTGTGTTCGTGATCTTGATCGTCGGCTTTATCGTCGCCTTTGCGATGTTATTTACCGAGTTCACCCTGCACCCGCCTGTTTGGGTGCATCTGGTGGTCTGGATGCCTTTAACGGCGGGACTGTGCCTTGGCCTCATGCGACCCTTTAAGGGGGTCATGATCGCCCTTCAGTTCCATAACCACGCCTCTCAGGCCCGCAATGATGACTGACCGGTCCCCCGCCCAAGGTCGTCTTCCCATCGGTTTGACCGCGGTGACTGCTATCGCTCTGGCCATATTGGTGGCCCTAGGGGTTTGGCAGTTGCAGCGCTTGGCGTGGAAGCGTGATCTTCTCGCCCATATTGCGGCCTTACAATCTGCGCCTGCGCGGCCCATCGATCAGGTTCTGACGACTGATGCAGGGCTTGACTTTGCACGGGTCACGGCCGTCTGTCCGGGCCTAGCGACCGCGCCCTATGTCAAACTTTACAGCCTCGTTGAGGGTAAGATAGGCGTGCGGTTGATCTCGGCCTGCGTCTTGGCGAGCGGCCCCTATGGCTCGGTCTTGGTGGATCGTGGTTTCCTCGCCGAGACCGTCACCGATCGGCCTAGCCAATCGGCCAGTACCGTTCCAACGCCCGTTACCGGTGTCCTGCGCCAGCCTGACAAGGCCAATTTCGTCACCCCCGTGCCGCAGAACGGCCAGTACTATTCGCGTGATGTCGCCGCCATGGCCAAGGCTTTGCAGGCTGATCGCCCCGCGCCAGTGATGCTCTTTGCCGAGACCTCGACCAATCCTGAGATCAAGGGGCTTTTGCCCATCGCGGTCCCAGCAGAAATTTCGAACCGGCATATGGAATATGCCCTGACATGGTTCGGTCTTGCCGCCGCCCTTTTGGGCGTCTATGTGGCGGTTCTGGTTCGCGGTCGGCGGGTTTAAGATGAACTATATTTCAACGCGTGGGGCGTCCCCTGCGATCGGGTTTCTGGATGCCGTGCTGGCGGGCCTAGCCCCAGATGGCGGTCTCTATGTGCCTGAAGTCTGGCCGTCCTTTACACCGCAAGAGATCGCCAGCTTCTCCGGCATGGCCTATGCCGAGGTCGCCGCCAAGGTGCTGGGCCGCTTTGCCGGTGACGAGATCCCCATCGATGTCTTGGCCAAGATGACGGCCGAGGCCTATGCCTCCTTTGCCCATCCCGCCGTCACCCCCCTGACCCAGCTCTATCCCAGTGTCTGGCAGATGGAGCTGTTTCACGGCCCGACCTTGGCCTTCAAGGATGTGGCCATGCAGTTGCTGGCCCGCCTCTATGACTATGCCTTGGCGGCTCAGGGCCGGACCATGACCATCATCGCCGCCACCTCTGGCGATACGGGCGGCGCGGCCGTTGAGGCTTTCCGCGGCGCGCGTCATGCCCGCATGGCGGTCCTGTTCCCCGATGGCCGGATCAGCGAGGTCCAGCGCCGCTTCATGACCACGACGGGCGATGCCAATGTCCGGGCTGTGGCCGTGCAGGGCACCTTTGACGACTGCCAGACCATCGTCAAAGCCATGTTCCAAGATGATGATTTCCGCCAAGCGGTCGACCTGTCGGGTGTCAACTCGATCAACTGGGCCCGGATCGCGGCCCAGAGCGTCTACTATTTCACAGCCGCGGCGGCGCTCGGTGCGCCGGGCCGGGCCGTATCTTTCGCTGTACCCACCGGTAATTTCGGCGATGCCTTCGCTGGCTATGTCGCCAAGCAGATGGGCCTGCCGATCGAGCGGATCATCGTCGCCACCAATGGCAACGACATTCTGGCGCGGATGCTGCAAGAGGGCCGCTATGCCAAGGGGTCGGTCCTTGCGACCCAAAGCCCCGCCATGGATATCCAGATCGCCTCAAACTTCGAGCGGCTCTATTTTGAATGTGTCCGCCGCGATGGGGCCGAGACGGCGCAGGCCTTTAAGGCCTTCAACGAGACCGGCGGCATCACCATTCCGGCTGACGCCTTGGCCACCATGCGCCAGACCTTCATCGGCATGGGCGTCAATGAGGCTGAGACGACGGCCACGATCATCTCGACCTTTACCGATACCGGCCAACTGATTGATCCCCACACAGCGGTTGGCGTCTGTGCTGCGCGCCGGATCGGTGCTGTTGAGCCCACGACCCCCGTCGTCGTACTGGCCACTGCCCACGCCGCCAAGTTCCCTGAAGCCGTTACCGAGGCGGCAGGCGTTGCACCGGTTCTCCCGCTCAAGGCCAAGGGCGTTGCCGAACGCGAAGAGGTCTATGATCGCCTTCCTGCCGATTCCGACACGATCAAAGCCTATATCCGCGCCTTCGCGGCCAAGGGCATGAGCCGTTGAGCGCAAGCCTGCACCGGCTGAGCAATGGCGTTCGTGTCGTCTGCGATCCCATGCCGGGGCTAGAGACCTTTGCCCTATCGGTCGTGATCGGACGCGGCGCGCGCTACGAGACCCAAGACCAGTCCGGCTGGTGCCATCTGCTCGAACATATGGTCTTTAAGGGCGCGGGCTCTCGCTCCTCGCGCGACATTGTCGAACATATCGAGGCTGAGGGCGGCAATATCAATGCGGCCACGGGCTATGAGCGGACCAGCTTTCAGGTGCGGGCCCTCAAGGGTGGCCTGCCTCTGGCCATGGAGATCGTCTCCGACCTGATCCGCCGCCCGACCCTAGTGCCCGCCGACATGGTTCGCGAAAAACAGGTCATCGCCCAAGAGATCGCTGAAGCGGCCGATGCGCCCGACGACTATGTGTTCGATCTGGCCCAGACAGCGGCCTTTGGGGCCCATCCTCTGGGTCGCCCGATCCTTGGCACCTCGGTCAGCGTCGAGACCGCAACGCCTCAGTCGCTCGAGGCCTTCCGCGCCCATCTCTATGACCCCTCGGCCATTGTGGTCTGCGCGGCTGGTGCGGTGGATGAGGCTGAACTGCTAGCCCTGTCAGAGCGCTGGTTTGGCGATGCGCCCGCGTCAGGTCTTGACCTCTCCGCCACAGCGCCCGAGCCAGTTCAATTTGTTGGCGGGGCTCAGCCCAAGGTGCGGCGATTGGAACAGGCCCATCTGGTCCTGATGCTTCCTGCCCCTAGCGCTCGCAATGATGACTATTTTGCCCTGCGGGTCTTTTCGGAGATCTTAGGCGGCGGCATGTCCTCTCGCCTGTTCCAAGAGGCCCGCGAGCGGCGCGGTCTGGCCTATGCCATTGATGCCTATGCCGACACCTATGCCGATGCCGGTGTGCTGGGCGTCTATGCCGGGTGCGCAGCCAAGGACGGGCTGGAATTGGCCAAGGTCACAGCCGGTGAGATCATGGGCCTTGCTGAGCGTACCGAGCCGGGCGAACTGGCCAGAGCCAAGGCGCAGCTCAAATCCTCGCTCTTTATGGCGCGGGAGTCGGCCCTTGCCCGCGCAGAGCAGGCCGCCGGACAGGTGCTGCTATTTGACCGGCTGTTCAGCACCCAAGAGATCGGAGCCTCCATCGATCAGGTCGAGGCCAGTGACGTCCAACGCCTCGGCGCAAGCCTCCTAGAGCCACGTATGACGGCCACGGCCGCCTTGGGTGCCAAGGGCGCAGCGGCAGCGGCCGAAGGCTTTAGCCGCGCGCTCCACGGCTAGGGAAGGGCGCGATCAGCGCTTCGCCGCCGACCGATCACGGATGGGTTTAAACTCTGAGCCCGGATGCCAAGCGGGCCAACGGGCCGAGTTGGCGAGATTTAGGCCAATCTCATAGAACAGGGCGACATCTTGCGCCGCGCCGCGCAGGTCCCAGTCGGGTTTCCAGACATCGCAGGTCTGGTGATAGCAGTTGGCCGTATAGTCCGCGACCCAGCGGTCTCCCGCAGCCCTTCCGCCCTCGACCAGATCAGCGCCGCCGCCCAGCCCCATCAAGAGCAGAACTGGTACGCCGCGCTTGGCGACCGAGAAATGGTCCGCGCGGTAAAAGAGCGCCCGCTCGGGCTTGGCATCGGGGGTGATGGTGCGGCCCTGCTTGGCAGCGGCTGCGGCCAGATCATCCTCCAGCTCATTTTGGCCATAGCCGACCAAGACAACATCCTTGGCTGGGCTGGCCGTCTGAAGCACATCCATGGTCAGGTTGGCGACAGTGGTTTCCAACGGCAAGGTCGGGTGGACGGCATAGGTCTCTGATCCGAGAAGGCCGCGTTCCTCGGCGGTCCAGGCGGCAAAGACGAGGGTCCGGTCAGGGCGGGGCCCCTTTGCAAAGGCTCTGGCCAACTCGATTGTGCCTGCAACGCCTATTGCGTCATCCGCGGCACCGGGGCGTACCGTGCGCCCTTGGGCATCGGGCTTGCCGACCCCATAGGCATCCCAGTGGGCGGAGACCATGATGCTCTCCAGCGGGCGGGTCTTGCCGGTCAGCTTGGCCAGCACATTGTGGCTTTCGACGGCGGTAAACTGATTGCCGAGTTTGGCGCTGAACAG
>CAISGS010000357.1 GCA_903884915.1 uncultured Caulobacteraceae bacterium
CGAGCAACAGGGCCTTGCCCGAATAGGTCACTTTCAAACGCTTGAACGGCTCCAGCACCTCGATCCGCAGGCCACCTGCGGCCATTTCAGTGTTGGCTTCAATGGCGGGCCGCGCAAAGGCAAAGGCAATGCGCCCGTCCGGCAGATAGAGACAGACGCTGATTTCAGCATATTGCTCATTGGGCCGGTTGCCGATCCGAAACCATCCGCCCCTCTTCGACGCCGGATCGAAGACGTTGAAATACATGCTTTCATTATAGTTTTTGGCCTCGCCCGGATCGTGCGGAAACTCGTCCTGAGGCTCGAGGCGAGTCTTAAATCCGGCAGGTGGCTTAGCCATGACACATATCCCTTCAATTCAGGATGAAACCCTAGGGCCGCGCCCATAGGTCACGCAAGGGGGGTGCGTGAAAGAGTTCCAACGCGCCAAGCGGCTAGCCTTGGTGTTGCGCCCATTATGGGCGCGTGATAGGTTTCCACTATGAGGATCATAGCGCGGCGGACCTTGCGCGAGTTCATCGCGGCGCGCGCCGGGCACAGGGGCCAGCCCGCGCTAAAGGCGGCGCTCGACTCTTGGTTTGCGGAGGTCAGCAAGGCGACCTGGGCCAGCACCGCCGACATAAGGCGGCTCTATGCCACCGCCAGCATCGTCAGCGCGGACCGTATCGTCTTTGATATCAAGGGCAACGACTACCGACTGGTCGTTGCCGCAGACTTTGAGAAGGCCATCGTCTGGATCAAGTGGGTCGGCACCCACAAGGACTATGACCGCATTGATGTGAAGGAGGTTGACCATGACCACTGACGTGAAGCCGATCCGTAACGAGGCGGACTATGATGCAGCGATGGCGGATGTTGCGGCCCTGTGGGGTGCGCCGAATGGAACGCCAGAGGGAGACCGGCTTGAGGTGCTTGCGACCCTGATCGATGCCTATGAAGCCAAGCATCACGCGATGGATGCGCCCGATCCCATCGAGGCCATCATCTTTCGAATGGAGCAGCAGGGCCTGAGCCGCAAAGATCTTGAGCACATTATCGGCACCCGCACTCGCATTGCAGAGGTCCTCAACCGCAAGCGGAGCCTGTCCATCGCCATGATCCGCCGGCTGCACGACCGGCTGGGCATTTCCGCAGAGGTGCTCATCCGCCCCTCTCGCAAGAATGCGGCATGAGGACTGCGCTAGCCGTCCCACTTCGGAGGTAATCTTGCGTCGCCACCTAACCGGTGATATCATTGCTATCATCAATCGGGGAGGATTAAGGTGGCAGACCTGCTGGTCCGGGGGATCGAAGAGGATCTAGTTCGTGCGTTAAAGGAGCGAGCCGGTATGAACGGGCGCAGCGCCGAGGCCGAACATCGTGCCATCCTAGCGTCGGTGCTTCAGCGGCCACGCCGCAAGAGCTTTGTACAGGTGATTGCGGGCATGCCTGATGTCGGTGTGGACGCCGATTTCGAACGCGCCGATGTCGACGAGATAGCCGACCGTGTATTTGATTGACACCAACGTCATCAGCGAAGCCCGCAAGCAGGGCCGCGCAAACTCTGGGGTCCTAGCCTTCTTTGACGAGGTCGCGGCAGCCGATCAAGCGATCTATCTTTCGACGATCACAATCGGTGAATTGCGTCGGGGTGTCGAATTGATCCGCAATCGCGGCGACCTCGAACAGGCCGTAAGGCTCGAGAACTGGCTGATAGAGATCCTCACCAACTTCTCCCATCGCATCTTAGCGTTTGATGCTGAGGCCGCGCAGGTGTGGGGGCGATTACGGGTTCCAGATCCAGCCCATGCGCTCGATAAGCAGATTGCTGCCATTGCGCTGGTCAACGATTTGATCGTGGTCACGCGTAATGTTGCCGATTTTGCCGGAACCGGCGCGCGGGTTAGAAATCCGTTTGTCGATCTTTGATCAAGGGTGCCAGCGGAGGCTGGCTGGCTGGCGGTGCGGGTGGGATTCGAACCCACGTTAAGCTTTCACCTAAACACGCTTTCCAAGCGTGCGCCTTCAACCACTCGGCCACCGCACCATCACCACAGGTCCTATCCGTTGACCGAAATCTTGCGACCTTGGCGGTGGATAGGGCTGATCTGAGCCGGGGGTTGGTCCCGGTCAGGAAGGCGCGGAATATACAGACCTAGGCGCTTAGGACAACGGGTAGAGTGTGTTTTTTCGCATGGCCTGACATTTAGCCGTTTGCGGCCTATATTAAGGGGACCTGCTGATGGAGCGCGCCATGCTGTTTGCCAAGAAATCCCTCGACCTACCGACCGCTGAAACCGCCTTACCGGGCCGGGCCATGGCCCTTCCGACGGCGCGGACCCATCTGCTGACGGGTTTGCCGTTAAAGGGTCCTTACGGCGAGGGGCTAGAGGTCGCCTATCTGGCCATGGGCTGTTTTTGGGGCGTTGAGCGGGTGTTCTGGCAGCTTCCGGGCGTGGCGCTGACGGCGGTGGGCTATGGCGCAGGCCTAACCCCCAATCCAACCTATGAAGAGGTCTGTAGCGGCCGCACGGGCCATACAGAGGTGGTCAAGGTCGTGTTCGACCCCGCTGTGATCTCTTATGAGGCGCTGCTCAAGACCTTCTGGGAAAATCACGACCCAACCCAAGGCATGCGCCAGGGCAATGATATCGGCACCCAGTATCGCTCGGGCGTCTATCCGGTGAGTGAGGCCCAAGCCCTGATCGCTGAGGCGAGCCGCGCGGCCTATCAGGCGGCGCTGTCAGCCCGAGGGCTTGGCCGGATCACGACCGAGATCTTGCCCGCGCCGGAATTTTTCTATGCCGAGGACTATCACCAGCAATATCTGGCCAAGAACCCGAACGGCTATTGCGGCATTTCGGGCACCGGCGTGACCTGTCCCATCGGTGTGGGCATCAGCGCCTAGTCCTCATTGATTCGGCTCTTGTCGCGCGTGTCGGGCATGGTCAGGAAGACCAGTAATGACAGGGCGATACAGCCGCTGACATAGAGATAGAACCAAGATTCATGGCCGCCCTGCTTGAGCCACAGGGCGACATATTCTGCCGTGCCGCCAAAGATCGAGTTGGCGAGCGCATAGGGCAGGGCGACGCCCAGCGTGCGGACGTGGGCTGGGAACAGCTCAGCCTTCACCACGGCGCTGATCGAGGTGTAGCTGGAGATGATGGCCAGAGCCGCACAGACGAGGATCAGGGCGCTCATCTCGTCGCGGGTCTGGCTCAAGGCGTTGAAGATCGGCACGGTACAGAGGCTGCCCAACACCCCAAAGGCGATCAGCATGGGCTTGCGACCCAGCTTGTCAGACATCCAGCCCGCGACGGGCTGCAGGACCATGAACAGCACAAGGCTCAAGGCGCTGATGCTGGTGGCTGCTTCCTTGCTGAAGCCCGACGTATTGTGCAGATATTTCTGCATATAGGTGGTGAAGGCATAGAAGGCCAAGGACCCGCCCATGGTCATGCCAATGACCATTAGGGCCTCGCGCGGATGGGCCAGTAGGGCGCTGATCGTACCGCCCTTGGGGGGTAGGTTGTCCTCTACAGCCTTGGCCTTGAGTTGCTCAAAGGCGGGCGTTTCATCGATGCTGCTGCGCAGATAGAAGGCCACGACGGCCAGCGCGCCGCCCATAAAGAAGGGAATGCGCCAGCCCCAGCTTTCGAGCTCGCTTTCCGGAAGGGTCGCTTGCAGCACCATCAAGGTGGCGAGGGCGAGCAACTGGCCCATGATCAGGGTCACATATTGCCAACTGGTCCAAAAGCCTCGGTTCTTGGAACTGGCCATTTCGGACATATAGGTGGCGCTGGCCCCATATTCGCCGCCGACGCTGAGGCCTTGGAACATGCGGGCCAGAACCAGAATGATCGGCGCGAGCATGCCAATGGTGGCGTATCCGGGGGTCAAGGCAATGACCAGAGACCCGCCGCACATCATGACCATCGACAGGGTCAAGGCGGCCTTGCGTCCGACCCGGTCGGCATAGGCCCCCATCATCCATGCCCCCACCGGGCGCATCAGAAAGCCGACAGCAAAGACAGCGGCGGCACTGAGCAACTGTGCGGTCTGGTCGCCCTTGGGGAAAAAGGCCTTGGCGAAATAGAGCGAGAAGGAGGCATAGACGTACCAGTCAAACCACTCGACCAGATTGCCGACAGATCCGCCAATGATCGACCCGATCCGGCGTGCCATTGGCTTTTGCGCGTCATCCATTGTTGTTTCGTCCCGACTCTTGATTGGGCTTTAGCCTAGAGGCTTTGACCGAACTGTCGAGATGGCCTGAGGTTCAATCGACCTGATAGCCCTTGGCCTCTAGGCGGGCCTTCATGGCGGGCCGCAGGGCAGGCCAGTCGTCGGCCAGAAGGCCAAGTCCGACGACATCCTGATATTGGCCATTCTTCATGACGTGCTGGCGGTATAGCGCCTCGCGCTGGAAGCCATAGCTTTGGTGCAGCTTCCAGACCGCTTCGTTGGAGATGAGAACCTCGCACCAGAGCCTATTCAGACCCAGCGCGCCGAACACATGCTCGATCATCCAAAACTCAACAAAAGAGCCAACCCCTAAGCCGCGCACGGACGGATCGGCCAGATAGTAGGCCCAAGCGCACCGGCTGTGGTTTGGGTCAATCTCGGCCAGATTGGCCAGGCCCACCGGCTTACCATCCGTTTCGATGACCCAATAACGCCGACGAGGATCGGTGCTCAAGCCGTCAAACCAGCGGTTATGCTCGGCCCAACTGATGTGATGGTCGGTATACATATAGGCTGCGACCTCTGGACTGTTGCGCCAGACATGCAGCCGCTCGCGGTCCTCTTCGGTCAGGTCGCGCAGGGTGACAGTGGTCATACGGTCTCCCCTATTGGCCTAATAGCGCCGGTCGCCGCCCAGTGCCCACAGGTCTGGGCGGGACTGGACAAAGACGCGCACATTGTTCGACGTAAAGTCAGCCTTGCGTGGATAGAGCGCCTCATAAACCGCGCGGACAAAGTCCAGATCATCGGGCCGGTCCACGGTCCAGCGAACCTCGCCCTCGGAGGCATGTTGTTCTAAACCGGCGATCTTGAACCGCTCTGGTTGCGCATAGATGAAGTGGGTCACATGTTCGCGGTCATAGGGGTCTGTGGCTTGCGCATCGGTGGTGCGCAGCACGTCGGCGCGCATGACCTCAATATCCAGCCCCTTGGGATAGCTGCGGCGCTCAGGCGTGTTGGAGGCATAGTCCGCGTTAGAACTGTCAAACAGAGCGATAGTGGCGTCGATCAATTCGGGGTCGGCGAGTGGACAGTCGGCGGTCAGGCGCACCACCGTATCGTCAGGACCGAACTGGTCTAGCGCCCCGATGAACCGGCTCAGCACATCCTCCAGCGAACCGCGATGGACGCCAATCGCCTCGGCCAGAAGTCGCTCAGCCAAGCCATCGTCGCTGGCGTCGGTCGAGGTGGCCACCACGATCTGATCCAGCCGCTTGGCGCGTTTGAGCCGCTCGATCTGGCGCAGGATCATCGGCGCGCCGACAAGGTCTGCCATCACCTTGCCGGGCAGGCGGGTCGAGGTCATCCGGGCTTGCAAGATGGCGAGGGTCAGGGCGGCGGTCCTTCTATAACCTGACCCTTAAAGCACAAAAGCCTTACCGATTTCTGTTGTCCTTACGCGCCCATACTTTCGGCGGTGATGTTGAACAGATCGGCGGAGCCTTGGGTCACGGCGGCGGTCAGGCCAGGGGCTTGGGCGAGGATATGTTCGCTATAGATGCGGGCAAGCCCGATCTTGGTGCGCCAGTAGGCGGCGTCGCCTTCACCGGCGGCGAGATGACGAGCCGCCGCCAGAGCGCCCTTGCCGAGCATCCAGCCGCCCATCACATCGCCCAGCAGCTTCAGGTAGGCCGCAGCCCCGGCCAGCGCGTCGGGCTGGGCGTGGCCGCGTCGCTCGATCAGCCAGCCGGTGGCGGCCTGAACGGCGGCAATGCCGTTTTCCAGACGCGTGCCGACCGTGTGAAGCCAAGCATTGTCGTGGCTCTTGAGCGCCGAGGCGGTCGGCCAGATGTCGTTGATCAGTTGGCGCACCGCCTCGCCATTGCCCATGGCCAGCTTGCGGCCCATCAGGTCGATGGCTTGGATGCCGTTGGTGCCTTCATAGATCGGGGCGATCCGAGCGTCGCGATAGTGCTGGGCCGCGCCGGTCTCTTCGACAAAGCCCATACCGCCATGGATCTGAACGCCCATCGAGGCGACCTCGACACCCACATCGGTGGACCAGGCCTTGGCGACGGGAACGAACAGCTCTTCTCGCAGACGCGCGGCCTCGCGCAGGGCCGGGTCTATGTCCAACTGGGCCACATCCGCAGCGATGCCGGTGGCGAGACAAATGGCGCGGGCGGCCTCGATACGGGCCTTCATCAGCATCAGCATCCGTCGAACATCAGGATGGTCAAAGATGCGGGCGGGATGTTCGCCCGTCCAAGCGGAGCGGCCCTGCTTGCGCTCGACCGCATAGGCCAGAGCCCCCTGATAGGCGCGCTCGGCAATGCCGACGCCCTGCATGCCGACATTGAGACGGGCGGCATTCATCATGGTGAACATGTGGGCGAGGCCCTGACCCTCTTGCCCGACCAGTTCGGCCTTTGCGCCTTCAAACAGCATGATGCAGGTGGGCGAGGCGTGGATGCCCAGCTTGTGCTCGATGCCGCCGGGGCGCACATCGTTGGCAGCGCCGAGGCTTCCGTCTTCGGCGGTCAGATATTTGGGGGCGAGGAACAGGGATATGCCCTTCACGCCCTCGGGCGCACCGGGCAGTCGGGCCAGCACCAGATGGACGATATTGTCGGCCACATCATGGTCGCCCCAGGTGATATAAATCTTC
>CAISGS010000358.1 GCA_903884915.1 uncultured Caulobacteraceae bacterium
TGGCCGGACCATGTTTGCGGCAGCGGACCTCTTTTCCAACGTGACCCGGCGCTATGGCAAGCCGCAGTGGGGCATCGACACGGTTCAGATCAATGGCACGGCCGTGCGGGTGCGTATCACCACGGTCTGGTCCTCGCCCTGGTGCAAGATGCTGCATTTTACCCGCGATGGGTCAGATATGCGTAAGGCCGGTCGCAAGACGGTTGAGCCGCCAGTGCTCATCGTCGCGCCCCTATCGGGTCACTATGCGACCCTTCTGCGCGGTACGGTCGAGACCTTCCTGCAGGACCACGAGGTCTATATCACCGACTGGGTCAATGCCCGCGAAGTGCCGATGCTCGAGGGCCGGTTCGATCTTGACGACTATATTGACCATATCCAGACCATGTTGCGCACGCTTGGCCCGCGCCCTCACGTCGTGGCGGTCTGTCAGCCCGGACCTCCGGTCTTGGCGGCGGCGGCCCTGATGGCCGAGGATGGCGATCCTTCCCGTCCGGCCACCATGACCTTTATGGGCTCGCCCATCGATGCGCGCCTCTCACCCACCGTGACCAACAAACTGGCTGAGGACCGGCCCTTTGCCTGGTTCAAGTCCAACATGATCTATACGGTCCCGCTGCCCTATTCAGGGGCCATGCGCCGGGTCTATCCGGGCTTTGTGCAACTGTTCAGCTTCATGTCGATGAACAAGGAACGCCACCAAGAGGCCCATAAGAACTATTTCAACCATCTGGTTGCCGGCGACGGTGACAGCGCCGATAAACATCTTGATTTTTATAATGAATATCTGTCGGTGCTCGACCTGTCCGAAGAGTTCTATCTGCAGACCATCGAGCATGTTTTCCAGAAATATTCCCTGCCCAAGGGTGAACTGACCCATCGCGGTCGGTTGGTGAAGCCGCAGACCATCAGTGACATTGGTCTGATGACTGTTGAGGGCGCGAAGGACGATATTTCTGGCGTGGGTCAGACCCAAGCGGCCCATGGCCTGTGCCCTGCCATCCCCGAGGACCTGCGCTCGCTCTATGTCCATCCAGATGTCGGGCACTATGGCGTGTTCAATGGTCGCCGGTTCCAAGAGGATATCTATCCTGAGGTCCGGGCCTTTATTCTCAAGGTCGAGGCCGGGGCGATCGCCGCTGAAGCCCTGCTCGCCGCCGGTTAGGGCCTAAGCGCCAGCCGTATGATTGCGGCGAGGTCGTCTTTGGCCTCGCTCAATCGCTGATTCCTCGGCTAGACTGACGGCCATGGCTCTGTTTCGTTCGAAATCACCGGCCCTAGCCGATGGTGACCGCATTGAGGTTGCGGGCGCGCCGGTGTTGCTGCGTGTCAGCAGCCGGTCCCAGCGCATCAGTCTAAGGTTGGACGCGGCCAACCGTCAGATTGTCGCCATTGCGCCCAGTCTCAAACACCTTCCCGGCGCGGTGGCCTTTGCCCAGCAGCGGGCTGAATGGATTAGTGAGCAGCTTCAGGCCTTGCCGTCTGCCCTGCCGCTCGCGCCGGGCTATAGTATTACCATCTTAGGCCAGCCTTGCCGTCTAGAAGCGGCCGGAACCCCGCGTGCCCGTGCCCGTTGGCATGAGGAGGGGGCCGAACTGGTCCTGACCTGCGGCGGTGAAGATGATGAGAGTTTTGGCCGTGCGGTGGTGCGGGCCCTGCGGGCGAGGGCGCTTGAGGTACTGGCTGAACGCACAGCCTATCATGCCACTGCCCTTGGAGCCCCCATGCCCTCCGTGACCATCATGGATGCGCGAGGCCGGTGGGGTTCTTGCAAGCCCGCGCGGCGCTTTGGCTTTGGCGCGGCGGCCTCGGTGGGCCAGATCCGCTATAGCTGGCGCCTCATCATGGCCCCCTATGAGGTCATGGACTATGTCGCCGCCCATGAATGCGCCCACCTGCTCGAGGCAAATCATGGCCCGAGGTTCTGGGGATGGGTTCAGACCCTGGTTGGCGATCCGCGCAAAAGTCGGGCCTGGCTCAGGCGTTATGGCGCTGAGCTTCACGCCGTAGGCTAAGGCCTAGCCTCGCGAACGGGCGCGGGCGCAGCCTTACTGACGTCCGAGGCGGCGGGTTTGGTGGCGGCTATGGGCGGGGATGAGGAGGCCGGTGCGGCAACCGGTGCTGGCGCGGCTGCGGGTGTGCCCTCAACCGGTGTTGCTGGTTCTGGACTGGTCCCGTCGAGCAGGTCACCGATGGGGTCGACGGCCACCTGCGCATCACCTGGAATGGGTTTGACGTTCAAGCGGGGCAAGGCGGCAGCCATGAAATCACGCCAGATTTCGGCAGGCGCGCCCCCACCGGTAACCTTTTTCATCGGCGTATTGTCATCACGGCCAACCCAAACGGCAGCCGTAAAGCCGCCCGTATAGCCAACGAACCAAGCATCACGATAGTCGCTGGTCGTGCCGGTCTTGCCCGCCAGATCATAACCGCCAATCCGGGCTCTCGTGCCGGTTCCAGAGACCAGAACCTCCCGCATCATGGTGTTCATCGCAGGCAGCGCAGGACCGCCAATGACCTGAACCCGCTTCGGTCGCGCGACATTGTGATCATAGAGGATCTTACCGGCCGCGGTTCGGATCCGTTCGATCCCGTAGCCCTTGACGGAGAACCCGCCATTGGCAAAGGGAGAATAGGCCTGCGCCATTTCCAGCGGGCTGACCTCTACGGCCCCAAGCGCGATAGAGGGGCCGGTTTGGATGCGAGAGCTGATGCCCAAACGTTTGGCGGTCGCGGCGACATTGTTGGTGCCAACCTCATTGGCGAGGCGTGCAGCCACCGTATTGACCGACTGGGCCAGCGCCGTCGTCAGGGTGATCTCGCCGAGATATTTGCCCGTATAGTTGCGCGGCACCCAATCGCCGATGGTCACTGGCTCATCGACCATCTTGTCTTCAGGGGTGCGGCCAATCTCCATGGCAGTCAGATAGACGAAGGGCTTGAAGGCCGAGCCCGCCTGACGGCGCGAGTCTGAGGCGCGGTTATATTGGCTTTCGGTATAGTCCGCGCCGCCGACAAAGGCGCGGATGCGGCCTTCGCCGTCCATGGCCACGAGGGCGGCCTGTTGAACGCCGCGCGCAGTGACATCTCGGGTCACGATCTGACGGATGGAGCGCTCAGCGCTGGCCTGAACGGGCAGGTCAATCGTGGTCTCGACCACAAGATCCTCGGTCGGCTGGCCAACCAGGGAGCGGACCTCCGCATCAATCCAGTCGATGAAATATTGGGCCCTCTGGCTGGCAAGGGTCGGGGATACTCTCACCGGCGTGGAAAAGGCCAGATCGCGTTGTTCGGGGGTGATGGCGTGGGTCTCAACCATCTCGTCGAGCACGATGGTGGCGCGGCGTTCCGCGCGGGCCTTGTCCGAGAGCGGGCTATAACGTGAAGGCCCCTTCATCAGTCCGGCCAAGAGGGCGGCTTCACCGACCGACAGCTTGGTCGCGGGCTTGTTGAAATAGCGCTGAGAGGCGGCCTCGATGCCATAGGCTCCCGCCCCGAAATAGACCCGGTTCAGATAGAGCGAGAGGATTTCTTTCTTGCTGAACTTCATTTCCAGCCAAACGGCGAGGATCAGCTCTTGCACCTTGCGCCGGATGGTCTGGTCAGGGGTCAAGAACAGGTTGCGCGCCAGCTGCTGTGTGATGGTCGAGGCTCCGCCGACAATCCGTCCAGCGCGGGCATTGTTGATGGCGGTGCGAACGATGCCGATGGGGTCAAAGCCGGGGTGGAAATAGAAGCGGCGGTCTTCAATGGCGATGAAGGCCTCGGGCACATAGGCTGGAAGCTCATTCAAATTGATCGGCGGCGCATATTGCGTGCCGCGTACCGCCACCAACCCGCCTGAATGGTCGAGATAGGAGATCGAAGGCTGACGCTTGACCTCAAAGATCTTGGAGGTGTCCGGCAGGTCCGTGGCGAACATGGCGAAGAAGGCGGTCAAGAAGATCAGTCCCCAAACGCCTAGGACCGCCCCCCAATAGACCAGAGCCTGCAGAGGCGAGCGCCGAGCCTTCGGCCCGCTGCCACCGGCCGGTTGGTTCCGACGGGATTGCCCTTTTGCCATGTCGCACTCGACTCCTCGTGCCCCCAAAGGTGAGGGCGATTAACCTTGCCGGAGATGACGCTAAATAGGATTGATGAACGATGAACAAAAGGGGCCATATGGCCTTGCCGATGGGACATCATAGGGCCTAGGTGCGTCAAGCTTTGAGGTTGTGACTTAAATGCGTGTTGAAACTATGGTTTTTCTCGGTTTTCAAAGCCATCGCGCCCGTCTGTATGGCCGCCATATCCTGACGGGGGTGGGGCTCGGTGGCCTGTTGATTGTGGCGGCCTGCAGCGCCGATCTGCAGATGAGTTTGGCCAAGTCAAATTGGACCGCCAGCAATGCGACAGTCCAGAATGATCCTCAAAAA
>CAISGS010000359.1 GCA_903884915.1 uncultured Caulobacteraceae bacterium
CTCATCCTGAGCCTGTCGAAGGACGAGGATGCACCCCGAACGATCCGGCGGTGTGTAAGGGTCTGGGTCCCCGCCTTCGCGGGGAACTCGGGTGGGGGTGGGTTCGGGATGAGGATGAGGATGAATGGGAAAGAGCGGACTTAGCAGTCTTCCTCATGCTGAGCCTGTCGAAGCACGAGGAAGGCGCAACCACATCCCCGCCATTCACTGGTTCACGCCGCCGCGCAAATGGGCTAATCATCGGGACGTTCCAAAGTTCCTTACTGACAACTGATGAGAGTTTTTCATGGCTGACGATTCCGCCTCCGTAGACGTCCTCAACGGCGCCGCCCAGACCCGCCTGCGCACCATCATCGAGCGCGTCGAGCGGCTGGAAGAAGATAAGGCCGCCGTCATGAACGACATGAAAGAGGTCTTTGCCGAGGCCAAGGGCGAGGGCTTTGACGTCAAGATTCTGCGCAAGATCGTTCGCCTGCGCAAACAGGACCGGGCCAAGCGTTTGGAAGAAGAAGCGCTGATCGACCTGTACCTGTCGGCGATCGGAGGCCTGTGAGGAAAACCCCTCCCGATCAAAGAGCCCAAGCCCAAAGGCAGGCTCTGAATGCCTTACGCAAGGCCCGGCGCATCGCCGCTAAGGGCGGCGTTGAGCTTTCGGAATGGGAGGGGGAGTTTCTCGGCTCGGTCGAGGAACGGGTTAAGACCTATGGCCGTGCCTTTGGCGATCCCGAAAAGGGCGCTCCCGGTCAAGCCCTATCGATGATGCAGACGGTAAAACTTAAGGAAATCACCGGTAAGGCTAAGGGCGAGAAAAAACCCATGGCCCGAAAGCCGTTCCGCAAGGCCTTTGGCCGCGCGACCGTGGCAACGGTCATTACCGACGAGGACGACAGCGAATGACCGCCAAGGCTGCCCCACCCCTCGAGATCGAGATCGCTGGCCGCAAGATCGGTCTGGCACACGAGCCCTTCGTGATCTGCGAACTGTCCGGCAATCATAATGGCAGCCTCGAGCGGGCGCTGGTGATGTTAGAGGCCGCCGCCGCGACCGGGGCCGACGCGGTCAAGATCCAGACCTATACGCCTGACACCATCACCATCGACCATGACAGCCCCGACTTTCGCATCGAAGGCGGGCTGTGGGACGGGCGCACGCTTTATGACCTCTATGGCGAGGCCCAGACCCCCTATGAATGGCACGCGGCCCTGTTCGCCAAGGCCAAGCAGTTGGGGGTGATTCTGTTCTCGACCCCGTTCGACGAGACCGCCATTGACCTGCTCGAAGGCCTAGCCGCCCCGGCCTATAAGATCGCTTCGTTCGAGGTGATTGACCTGCCCCTGATCGCCTCAGTGGCGCGGCGTGGCAAGCCGATGATTATCTCCACCGGCATGGCCAATCTGGCCGAGATCGGTGATGCGGTGGATACAGCTCTAAACCATGGCGCACCGGGCGTGGTGCTGCTGCACTGTGTCAGCGCCTATCCCGCCCCGATGGACGAGGCCAATGTTCGCACCGTGCCCGATCTGGCTGAGCGATTCGGCGTCATTTCAGGCCTGTCGGACCATACGCCCGGATCAGCCGCCTCGGTCGCCGCTGTGGCGCTGGGGGCCTGCGTCATCGAAAAGCACTTTACCCTTGCCCGCTCCGATGGCGGCCCCGACGCGGCCTTCAGCCTAGAGCCTGCCGAATTTACCGCCCTGACCCGCGACTGCAAGGATGCTTGGCGCGCGCTTGGCAAGGTTGGCTATGATCTCTTGGGCAGCGAACAGGCCAATATATCCTTCCGCCGCTCGCTCTATGTGGTCGCTGATGTGGCCCAAGGCGAGGTCTTGACCACCGCTCACGTGCGCTCGATCCGCCCGGGCTTTGGTCTTGCGCCGCGTCATCTAGACGAGGTTCTGGGCAAGGTGGCCAAGCGCGATCTGACGCGCGGCGAGGCCTTCTCGTGGGACATGATCTGATCTAGACCCGTCGTAAGACCGTTACAAATCTGTCCTATGTCCGCACCAGCCCTTAAGCCGCTGTCGCTTGAACTTCGGAGTCCCCCATGCGCGTTGCAATGATCGGAACTGGCTATGTCGGACTGGTGTCCGGGGCCTGCTTTGCCGACTTCGGCCATGTGGTCACCTGCATCGATAAGGATGACAGCAAGATCGAACGGCTCAAGGCCGGGATCATGCCGATCTTCGAGCCGGGCCTTGAGACGCTGGTTGAGACCAATGTGCGCGAAGAGCGGCTGTTCTTCTCGACCGACGCCGCCGCTGCCGTGCGCGGGGCAGACGCCGTGTTCATCGCCGTGGGGACACCGTCGCGCAGGGGCGATGGCCATGCAGACCTGTCCTATGTCTATGCCGCAGCCCAAGAGATCGCCGATCTGATCGAGGGTTTCACGGTCATTGTCACCAAATCGACCGTTCCCGTCGGCACCGGCGATGAGATCGAGCGCCTGATCCGCGAGCGCCGTCCCGATGCGCAATTTGCTGTGGTCTCGAACCCTGAATTTCTACGCGAGGGGGCCGCAATCAATGATTTCAAGCGTCCCGACCGGGTCGTGGTCGGCACAGACGATGAGCGGGCCCGCGATGTGATGCGCCAGCTGTATCGCCCGCTGAACCTCAATGAGACGCCGCTGGTCTTTACCGGGCGCCGGACCTCTGAGTTGATCAAATATGCCGCCAACGCCTTCTTGGCTCTGAAGATCACCTTCATCAACGAGATCGCGGACCTCTGCGAAGCGGTCGGCGCGGATGTGCAGCAGGTGTCCAAGGGCATCGGACTGGATGGCCGGATCGGGTCCAAGTTCCTCCATGCCGGTCCCGGCTATGGCGGCTCCTGCTTTCCGAAAGATACGCTGGCCCTGGTACGGACCGCCGTCGATGCGGGCGCGCCTGTGACGCTGGTGGAGACCACCGTCAAGGTCAATGATGCGCGCAAAAAGGCTATGGCAGGCCGGATCGTCAAGGCGCTGGGCGGCTCGGTCGCGGGCAAGACGGTGGGCATTTTGGGACTGACCTTTAAGCCCAATACCGATGATATGCGCGACGCCCCCTCTCTCGACATCATCCCGGCCCTACAGGCGCTCGGGGCCAAGGTTCAGGCCTTTGATCCCGAAGGGATGCATGAGGCGCAGCGGCTGCTAAGCGACGTCGATTTCAAGACCGGCCCCTATGAGGCGCTGGACGGGGCCGATGTGATGGTCATCCTGACCGAATGGGACCGGTTCCGAGCGCTGGATCTGGAACGGGTCAAAAGCCTGCTTAATAGCCCCACGATCGTCGATCTGCGCAATGTCTATCGCCCAGACGAGATGCAGGCCCTCGGCTTTGCCTATACGAGTATTGGCCGACCCTAATAGAGCGGATTACGCTGCCACAGGGCCGCGTCCCGGATCAGGCTGTCGAGATCTGAACAGACCGGCTTCCAACCAAGCAGAGCCTTAAGCTGGCGGCTGTCAGCGACAAGGCTGGGCGGATCACCGGCGCGGCGCGGGCCGACCTGATAGGGCACCTTCAGGCCTAGGGTGCGTTCTGCCGCCTCGATCATCTGCATGACCGTCACGCCCTCGCCGGTGCCGACATTGAGGATGCGGCTATCCCCGCCGCCGATCAGGCGCGCCACGGCCAGCACATGGGCCTCAGCCAAATCGACCACATGGACATAGTCGCGGATTGGGGTGCCGTCGGGGGTGTCATAGTCTTGACCAAAGACCGTCAGACCCTTGCCGGTGCCGAGGCAGGCCTTGCAGAGAAGCGGGATCAGATGGGTCTCAGGCACGTGGCTTTCACCGACCTCGCCATCCGGATCAGCCCCCGCCGCATTGAAATAGCGCAGCGCCGTCCAGCGGAAGGGATGGGCCTCACCCAGCCACCGCAAGGCCCCCTCAAAGGCCAGCTTGGAGGCACCGTAAGGATTGATCGGCACGGTGGGGTGGGTCTCTGGGATCGGCGAGACGCTAGGTACGCCATAGACCGCCGCCGTTGAGGAAAAGACCAGCGCCTCGACTCCAGCCTCGATTAGGGCCGAGGCAAAGATCGTCGCGGCCCCGACATTGTTGTCATAATATTTGGCCGGATTGGTCACACTCTCGCCGACGAGGCTATAGGCGGCAAAGTGGATCGCGGCCTTGATGTCATACTGGCGCACAAGGGCTATGACCTGTTCGCGGTCTCGCAGATCACCCCGGTGGAACGGCCCCCATTTGACCGCCGCCTCATAGCCCGTGCTCAGATTGTCGAGGGTCACGGGCAGATAGCCCGCCTGATAGAGCGCCTTGCAGGTCTGGGCGCCAATGAACCCGGCACCGCCTGCCACGAGGATCGAAGGTCTATCAGTCATGATCTGCCTGCACGGGTTGGGACAAGAGGGTGCCTGATCGGCTTCATACAGCAAGGCGGGCGCAGTAGAAACCAGGCTCAATCCATGGCAAACAGTCCTTAGATACGGCGAGGATGCGCCGATTGCAGCGCGTTAGGCGAGCCATGACCCTTCTTGTGACCGGTGCGGCAGGATTTATCGGCCGAGCCGTGTGCGAACGGCTCCTTGCATCTGGCCAAGAGGTTATCGGCGTCGATGTTTTCAACGACTATTATGATCCCGCCCTGAAAGAGGCGCGCGCCGCGACCTTGAGCCCCCACAAGGGTTTCAGGATGGTGCGGATGGATGTTGCCGATACGGGTGCCATGGCCGCGCTGGTCAAGGACAGCGGCGCGGACTGTGTCATCCATCTGGCCGCTCAGGCCGGGGTGCGCCACTCGATCGATAATCCCTTTGCCTATGCCCATTCCAACCTGACCGGTCATCTCAGTGTGCTGGAGGCCTGCCGCCACGCGCCGCGCCTGAACCATCTGATCTATGCCTCATCCAGCTCGGTCTATGGCGACCGCCCCCTGAACGGTCAGGGCTTTAGCGAGCAGGACCCCGCCATTGCCCCCGCCTCGCTTTACGCCGCAACCAAGCGGTCTTGCGAGCTGATGAGCGCCTCCTATGCCCACCTCTATGATTTGCCCCAATCGGGTCTCAGGTTCTTTACGGTCTATGGTCCGTGGGGACGCCCGGACA
>CAISGS010000360.1 GCA_903884915.1 uncultured Caulobacteraceae bacterium
GTCTCGCGGGCTTCAAAGAAGGCAGGTGTGAACAGGGCTATGGCGCGGTCCACCTGACGGCCCATATCGCTGGGATCATAGTCGAGCTGTTCGCGGCGCAGGGCGTTGGCGGCGGCATAGTGGGCAAAGGCGCCTTCAGTGTCCTTTTGATCATCCAGCGCCTTGCCGAGCGCGAAATCCAGATGGAACCGGTCTTCGGCGCTTAGCCGTTCTTGGGTCAAGGCCTGTTGCATCTTGGCAATGTCGGCGGCGTCGAACTTGACGGTCTTGAGATTGGCCAGACTCCACCAGACCTCGCCGAGGTCGGGTTTGAGCGCTAGGGCCTCACGATAGGCGACGATACTGTCCTCTTGGCGGCCCACCGTCTTGAGCACGTGGCCATAGCTCATCCAGATCTTGGGATAGGCCGGGCTGACCGCAAGCACCCGTTCATAGAGTCCCAAGGCCTCCTCATAGTCCCCGATCCGGCCAAGGGCGGCGGCCTTGAGGTTATTGTGGGTCGGGCTGTCCGGTTCGGCGGCGAGCAGCAGGTCAAGCTCGGCCAGCGCCTCTTCGGTGCGGGCTTGGCGGTGCAGAACCGTTGCCAGATTGGACCGTGCTGCGAGAAACTTGGGGGCCAGCTCTAGGGCGCGGCGCAGAAGGTTCTCGGCATCGCGATAACGCCCGATCCGCCCAGCCAGTTCGGCCAGCATCCGAATGGCGGCCACATCGGTGGGGTTGGTTCGTAGGCGTTCTTTCAAGATCGGCTCGGCCACGCCCAAATCATTGGCGGCCAGAGCTTGGCCTGCCCTTTGCAGGTCGGCGTCATGGATCGACATGCGGATGGCCTGCATCTCGGCGGCCTCGGCCTCGGCGGTTTGGCCAAGCGCCCGATAGGCTCGGCCCGCCATACGGTGAGCCTCAGCCAGATAGGGCGTCTGGGCAATCAGGGCCTTGGCCTTGGCGAGGGCTTTGGCAGGATCAGAGGCCGGTAGATCCGAAGGCACGATGGGAAGATCCGATCATTGGATGGGCTAGGCCTCGACGGCCGCGCGCAATTGGCTTCCTGTGAAGCAGAAAAACACCAGAAGTTCTAGGCATATGACGGTCATCTGCTAGCGTCCCAGCCGCAGATTAGGATTTGGTTTCAGTTGGACTTCTTTATGACGGACGAAAAATCTTTAGGCGCGAAGACGCCGCGGCGTCTGGGGTTCTGGATGTGCACGGCCCTTGTGGTCGGCAATATGATCGGTTCGGGCGTTTTCCTGTTGCCAACCGCGCTGGCCCCCTATGGCTGGAACGCCGTCTTTGGCTGGTTCCTGACCATCGGCGGGGCCATTTGTCTGGCCTTTGTCTTTGCCAGATTGGCCAAGGCCATGCCGCGCGGCGGCGGTCCCTATGCCTATACGCTTGAAGCCTTTGGTCGCGCGCCCGCCTTTGCCGTGGCTTGGAGCTATTGGATCAGTCTTTGGGTTGGCAATGCGGCCATTGCGGCGGCGGCGGTCAGCTATCTTAGCGTCTTTTTTCCCGTCATAGGCCAGGTCGCTGGGCTCCATGCCTTCTTGACCTGCGCCGCGGTCTGGCTCTTTACCGCGATCAACTGCCGAGGGGTGCAGACGGCGGGCACCGTGCAGTTGGTGACGACCCTGCTCAAGCTCTTGCCGCTGCTCGCCGTCATGGCCTTGGCGGCGATCCTGTTGGCCAAGACCGGGCCCAGCGTTCTGATGCCCTTTGAGGCCAGCGCCATCAGCCCGTCTGCCATCACGGCGGCGGCGACCTTGACCCTTTGGGGCATGCTGGGTTTGGAATCGGCCACCGTGCCTGCCGATAGTGTCGACGATCCAGAGCGGACCATTCCACGGGCCACCTTGGCAGGGACCATCGGCACGGGCCTGATCTACCTGCTGGTCTGTTCAGCCGTGGTCTTGATGGTGCCAACCGCGATGGCGGCCAATTCCAATGCCCCTCTGGCCGATTTTGTATCGCTCTATTGGGGGACCAATGCGCGCGATCTTCTGGCCATCTTTGCGGCGATCAGCGCCTTTGGAGCCTTGAACGGCTGGATCCTCTTGCAGGGCGAATTGCCTGCTGCCATGGCCAGAGACGGCGTCTTTCCGCGCTGGCTGGCCAAGTCTTCGGCGGCGGGAACGCCGGTGCGCGCCCATCTGGTGTCGAGCCTGCTTCTGACCGCCATCGTCCTGCTCAACTTCCAAAAGTCGATGGCCCAACTTTTTACCTTCATCATCCTTTTGGCCACCTCGGCTTCGCTGGTCATGTATCTGGCCTGTGCGCTCGCGGCCCTATGGATGGTCTTTAAGGGCAAGATGACCGGCACACCCCTGTTCATTGCGGCCTCGGTGGTCGCCACCCTGTTCGCCGTCTGGACCCTGATTGGGGCGGGGGCCGAGGCCAGTCTCTGGGGCGGGGTGCTGTTGCTGGCCGGTCTGCCAGTCTATTGGCTGATGAGGCCAAGGCGCGTTTAGAAACAAGGCCCCCTACGGCGCTGCGCGCCACTTCCCCCA
>CAISGS010000361.1 GCA_903884915.1 uncultured Caulobacteraceae bacterium
AATCGTCCAATTGCCTGGGCATCAAGTCGCACGCGTAGCACAACCGCGCCATCCTCCTGATCAACCCGCTTGAGCACCCGGCCATGGCGATAGAGCCAAGCGATGGCTTGGCCATCGGCGTAGGCCAGAGTAATGGTCGCCTCTTCGCCGGTATCGACATGGTCGGCAAGGATCTGGCGAAGGCGGTCCATGCCCTCACCCGTGACCGCTGAGACCGCGACTGCGAGCGGACCCATAGCCTCGTCAGAGCGAAGGGCGCGGGCCAGAACCTCGCCCCGGCCCTCCTCGTCGAGCATATCGACCTTATTCCAGACCTCGATCAGGACGCGTTCGCTGTCGCGGCCAAGCTTGATCTGGTCGAGGACGGACTCAACATCATGGGCCTGAGCGCGGCTGTCTGGATTGGCGATGTCGCGCACATGCAAGATGACATCGGCCTCTTGCACCTCTTCGAGCGTCGCGCGGAAGGCTTCGACCAGTTCGTGTGGCAGATCGGAAATGAAACCCACAGTGTCGGACAGGATCGCAGGCCGTCCGCCGGGCAGACGCACGGTCCGCAAGGTCGGGTCTAGGGTGGCGAACAGCATATCCTCGGCCATGACCTCGGCCTCAGTCAGACGATTGAAGAGGGTCGATTTACCGGCATTGGTATAGCCCACCAGAGCAATGGTCGGCGTGGGTGTCTTTTGCCGGGCAACCCGGTGCAGGGCGCGGGTGCGCCGCACCTCATCCAGTTCTTTCTTCAGCTTGCCAATCTTGTCGGCCAGCAGTCGGCGGTCGGTTTCGATCTGGGTTTCCCCCGGACCGCCCATGACACCCATCCCGCCGCGCTGGCGCTCAAGGTGGGTCCAGGTGCGCACGAGGCGTGACTTTTCATAGTCCAGACGTGCCAATTCGACCTGAAGCTTGCCCTCACGGGTGCGGGCACGGCGCGCGAAGATCTCGAGGATCAGGCCGGTCCGGTCGAGAACCTTGACCTCCCAAGCCTTTTCCAAATTGCGCTGTTGAACCGGCGTCAGGGCATCATCAATGATGACGACATTAGCCCCAAGATCACGGGCCTGCTCGCCAATCTCGGTGACCTTGCCCTTACCGAACAGGGTCGCAGGCATGGCTGTGCGAAGAGGCGTGACCTGGGCGCCGCAGATGACGACGTCGAGCGCTTCGGCCAAGCCAACGGCCTCTTCCAGACGCGCCGCAGGATCGCGGAGCCGATTGACGGAGCCGCGGCCCTGCGCGCGAACCGGATGGACCACCAGCGCCGTCTGAACCTCAGGCGTGCGGTCTACGAAACTGTCGGTCAATCGTCGAAATCTTGCTCTGGCTCGTACAGCTGAACCGGCTGTGCGGGCATAATGGTCGAGATGGCGTGCTTGTAAACCAACTGCGACTGGCCATCGCGGCGGAGCAGAACGCAGAAATTATCAAACCAACTGACGACGCCCTGCAGCTTCACGCCATTGACCAAGAAGATCGTTAGCGGCGTGCGGGTCTTGCGGACGCTGTTCAGAAAGGTGTCTTGCAGATTTTGCTTTTTATCGTTCGTCATGGCCTTTTCGACCCTGTTTTTCTTAATCGGAGGCAACATGCC